>CALZMS010000237.1 GCA_945788595.1 uncultured Lachnospiraceae bacterium | reverse complement strand
GTGGCGTTGACCATGCTCTGGCTTCCGGTCAGGATATCAACGTTATGGTATTCGATACCGAGGTTTACTCCAACACAGGTGGACAGGCTTCCAAATCTACACAGCCGGGTGCTATCGCACAGTTCGCTGCTGCAGGTAAAGAAGTTAAGAAGAAAGATATGGCTTCCATCGCTATGTCCTACGGCTATGTATATGTAGCTCAGATTTCCATGGGTGCTGACTTTAACCAGTGTGTTAAGGCTATCGCAGAGGCAGAGGCTTATCCGGGACCGTCCCTGATCATCGCTTACGCTCCGTGTATCAACCATGGTATCAAGAAAGGTATGAGCAAAGCTCAGACCGAGGAAGAGCTGGCTGTTAAGACAGGTTACTGGCATCTGTTCCGCTTCAACCCGGCTGCAGAGAACAAGTTCACTCTGGACTCCAAGGCTCCGGATTACTCTGGATACGATGAGTTCCTGAACGGTGAGGTTCGTTACAATTCTCTGAAACGTGCTAATCCGGAAAGAGCTGCCAAACTGTTCGCTAAGAACCAGAAGTGCAACGAGGAAAGATATGCATATCTGAATAAACTTGTTGATATGTACAGCGCAGAAGAGAAATAATTGATTCTGGATACACAGAAGAGATTTGATCAAATCTGAACACGCGGGGACGCTCCGAAAGGAGCGTCCCCTTTTGCATGCAAGTACCTCCGGTTATTTGTGGACGTAGTATTTGTATAAAGAAATAAAACATCCAAATTAAGTCGGCGCAAGCCAGTAAAGTGGATGTGGCACACAGAAGCTAAAGAAAAAGGTCCGAAATAAGCGTGAAGTCATATGGGTTGATTTGTCGACGGCAATTCGTTATAATCAGGTATATTGGCATTCATTTGCATTTGAGAAAATATAGAGCTTGGAAAAACATAGTGTTTGGAAGTATAAAGCCTCAAAAATGCATAATGAAATGATTAGAAAAAACAGAGCTCTGCTACATAGGCAACAGGGCGGAGAGGAAAACAATGGCAATAGAAGAACGGGAAGGATATTACCGTAAGCCCGGGAACGGACTTGTAGCTGAACTGCGGTTTTTTGGAGCAATGACTCCGGAAAATCTTAAGTTTATAGAGGACAGTATCCGTAAATATAAGATCAACAAGACTTCACTGACCAGAGATGGCCATGTGCGGGTATGGAATATGAAGGAAGAAGCACTGGACGGACTGCTTGCGGATGCGGATGCGGCAGGCATTCCCTGCAAGGGCGCTTATGTTCGGGACAAGATCAAGGTCTTTTCGGCAGCTCTGGCTGGCGGAGAGGAGAAGGAAGCTTTTGATGTGCGCCCCTATGCCGATAAGGCCAGAGAATTTCTGAATGGGCAGGATGAAAAGGTACAGAGTAAACACGGCATCCTGAAATTTTACTTTGCGGGACAGGAAGAGGATCTTCGTGAGGCTGCGGACTGCGATATGATATTTGTAGCTCAGGAGGAGAAGACCTTCCGTGTGCTTGTTCGGGATGAAAAGGGAGAATTTTTCACATTAGCACAGAAGACAGAGGCGGGAAGATTTCTTTCCTATCTGCAGGTAGCTGTGCAGCTGTATAATACCGGTCTCACCGGGGAAACTTATAGAGGAGCTTTCTGGAAGGCTATGGGAGAGCTTTCTGACGCCCAGCGGGAACCGGTGGGAGTGCCGGCAGCTGAGGTAAATAAGACCGGCAGCGGTAATTTTACCTGTGGTCCCCGGATTATCAAGCAGAAGCAGGAAGATCTTTACGCCGTGGAATGCCATCATTTTGGCGGCATTGTGCCTATTGCTTTCTGGATGAAACTGGCAAAGGCCATTGACGGATATGAGGATATTGTTCTTCGTATGGACCGTAATATGAATCTGTTTGTCTGCAATCTGTTGGCAGAGGAAGTGCATAAACCTCTGGACGCCATGACGGAAGCTGCCTTTACTCAGGCGGAAAGGAGCAGCGTCAGTGACCGGTGCGGTCTCTGCGTTCACGGAACAGTGGATCCCCAGGTGTTTGTGAGTGTGCTGTTAAAGGAGATGCGAAAACTGCGTTTTTATGATGGGGTACTGCCCACTTTTACGATCTCCGGGTGTGAGCGGTGCTGTCACACAGTGCCAAAGGAGGATCTGGTGTTTGTGACACAGTCTGAAACACCGGAGGGAAGAAATCCGGGACGTTACTGCAGAGTAAAGCTGCATATGGATGCAGATAAAGATCTGGGGATTATGCCCCAGCAGAATATTGCCGAGTATCTGATGGCTATTGGCGCCATGGTACAGTCGGCGGAAAGTGATTTTACTACCTGGTATCAGAACAATAAAGAGCTGATGACAAAGCTTACTGATCTGTACTGCCAGGATAAAACGGAGGAACAGGCATAATGGGTGATACGACAGAGACAGCAGTGCCGGGATTTCATGTTCCGGCGGCCTATGAATTGCTGCAGTGTGAAGATATAGCGGATATTCGTGCCAGAGGCACATTGCTTCGTCACAAAAAGAGCGGAGCCAGAGTGGCTTTGCTGGAATGTGATGATGACAATAAAGTGTTTAATATTGCTTTTCGTACGCCGCCGAAAAACAGTACCGGTGTTGCCCATATCCTGGAGCATACGGTGCTTTGCGGATCAGAGCATTTTCCGCTGAAGGATCCTTTTGTGGAGCTGGTAAAGGGATCACTGAATACGTTTTTAAATGCCATGACCTATCCGGACAAGACCATGTATCCGGTGGCCAGCTGCAATGATCAGGATTTTCAGAATCTGATGCATGTGTATCTGGATGCGGTATTTTATCCGAATATCTATAAAGAAGAAAAAATCTTCCGCCAGGAAGGCTGGCACTATGAGCTGGAAAACCTGGAAGAGCCATTAAAGATCAATGGCGTTGTGTATAACGA
>CALZMS010000236.1 GCA_945788595.1 uncultured Lachnospiraceae bacterium | reverse complement strand
GTTTTTCTTCCAAAGATGATCTGGCCATCGTCTCCATGGTGGCCAGCAATCTGGGCTTAAGCATTCTGCCGAAGCTGGTTATTAAAGGGATGGACGATCATGTACTGACTTTGCCTCTGGATCCTTATTTTACCAGAGAGCTGGGCATAGCCTATAACTCAGCTTCTGCACTGACGCCTGCTGCCAGACATTTTATTGATAAAGTGCAGACTATACTTAAACAGATTGACTGAACTGCCAAACTATGGCTGGCCCAGTTTCGGAGGGCACATGACATTTCGTGACCTCCATTTTTCTATAAAGCATTTTTATTGCCTGTCTTGATCCCTACGGCATTTCATTACACATTATGACGATACTCATACGGCAGCACCTTGCTCTGATTATAGGACGGGCAGTCCCGTACCCATTCCAGCGACTCCTTCACGATAGCCGTCTGCATGGCCACATTGTTGGGTTCACCGGCATTGGAACCGATCGGCACATGGGGCGCTGTAATACGAGGTGCTCCCTGCTGACGGGCAATGGGCGGAAGTGCCGCAATCACAACACAGCTCATGCCAAGCTCTTCACAGCATCTGGTAACGATGGTAGCCGAACGATGACACGTACCACATCCTCCTGTACAGAGCACAATGTCCACGCCCTGGTCTTTCAGTTTTCTGGCTATCTCCGGTCCGGTCTCATTGCGAAATTTCTCCACATTTCCACCGCCGCCCATAAAGGTATAGGTTTCTGCAGACAGGGAACCGATAAAGCCCTCGTCCACCAGTTCATGCAGCCTGTCAATGGGAAACATGGCGTTAACGTCCTTATTGATGTCAGAATTGTCAAATCCTCCATGCGTTACCATTAGTTCACTGGACGGTGTATCAAATTCAATGGTTCTGTAAGAAAAATCTCCAGATGTATTAAAGGGTGTCTGACTTTTCTTGTGAATACCTCCGGCGGTAATAAATGCCACCTTGCACTCATTTAACGGTTTTTTCAGCTCAGTAAATACCGGCTTTGGCGTCACCGGAACAAAAATCTCAGACTGCATGCCTTCCACTGTTGTCAATTTCATCGTTTATCCTCCTTCTCCTTATATGCATTCCTGTGGTATATCTCTTTTTCCCACCACCTGCATAGGGCTCAGATAAAATTCTGTTTTCTGGCCCGGCGCAAGCGCGGTATCGGTAAACATCCATCGTCTCGGCACCGCAATGGTTCCCATATTTTCCATGATTTCTACCTTTGCCGCCGTATCGTTTACTTCTGTAATTACTCCGCCCAGCAAAGACGGAATCAGCTCCTGTTCTGTATACATGGCTGCACTGTCATAGTCAAACGCTTCCGGAACCACCTGAATATAACTGAAATAAAACTGCATTTCATGCCCCGGCAATAATTTATCTTCAGTACGTACCAGACGTTTTGGGACTGTGATAACGCCCAGACGACCATGTAAATGTACCTTCACCTGATCTGCGGATACCTCTTTGACGAGACCGCCCATCAGTATCGGATTGATCATATAATCGATCAATGCAGTGTACCGTTATCCAGCAGTTTTGTCTCCGGAAGTCCCAGCAGCCGGTTGTTCGCATTGATAATATCATTATTCCATTTCTTCGGCGCAGCCTTGATCTCTACGCCGGCCATTTTATTCTTTAACATCTGGATGGCTCTTGCAGCAACCTCTTTCGTCACGCAGGAACAGCCTGCTACATTATTCTCGAAGCCGCCCATATCCATGTTTTCTTCCACCATAGCAGAAGCGTATTCATTACCAACAACCAGCTGTCCTTGATAAGCACAGAAGGAAACTCCCACTACCGGAATACCTCTCTTACCTGCCTGGCCGATATGCTGTACAAAATCAATATGGTTGTTTCCAAAACCTTCTGTTGTAATAATACAGCCGTCAATATCCAGAGATTCCAGGAGAGAACCCAGTCTCTCAGATACCCACAGTTTCTCATCGTTGACCTGGGGAGAACCTACAAATACAACGCCTACCAGATCCAGCTCATCATCTGCAGCCAGCCCTTCTACCAGAGGCTCACGAATATAATGACGGGTCATCTCTTTCGTAGCCGGTCCGATACAGGTCAGGGCATGAATGGAACCGTCACGCACCTGGTTAGGTGTCAGTATGATCGGTACATTACCGCAGTCCACATTTTTCTGACCGCCAAGGATACCACATGGTTCTGTAGGACAGATAACATTATCATGCATAGCTCCCTGACCCATGATTTCCTTGACCAGAACGACTCTCGGATTGCCCTGGCGGCGGACATCCTCACAGATTTCTTCACGAACGATCTCTCCGTCATATTTTTTCAGTTCATCTCTGATTGCCTGAATAATGTAATCCTGACATTTATGTGCCGCAAACGGACCCGGCCTGGTCATACCGGACAGTCTCTGGATCACTACATGACAGCGGATAATGATATCGTTCTCATCAGCACATCCCGGATGGCCAAAATACATTTTTTCATCCAGAAAACCTTCTGAAGAACCAAATTCATGCACCTGTACACCATCTTCATCTACACCGGTCAGCATAAATACAACACCGTCTGCCACCTTCGTAATGCCCTCTCCCAGTTCTCCTTCTGTTTTTGTGGCAATCGGACACACATCCATGATCGTCTCTGTATAGATATGACGATTCTCCGGACGGATAACATCCAGCGTAATACTCTTGCATAGCGGATCTTCTTTGATTGCGCGCTTTACGATATCTCCGTCAATAGTGATTTTTCCATCCTTGATGGAAGTCTCTGTACCAATCTCAGCATCGGTAATACGGATATGTTTTTTCACTAGAGTGCGGATCACCTTTTTCTCCCCCACGGTTTCCTCTGCTTTTTCCACAAAAGGAGACTCTGCTTTTGCTTCTCCTGCAGTCATACC
>CALZMS010000235.1 GCA_945788595.1 uncultured Lachnospiraceae bacterium | reverse complement strand
CTCCAGACTGTTGGTCAGATCGTTTAAGATAAAGCCCATCTCGATCGTGCAGCGCCCTTTTCTTAAACGTTCCACGTGATGCAGCTTCATCTTATCGCTGATATCGTCAATAACCTCTTCCAGCGGCTCAATGCGCACTGCGGCACGCACATCCCGGGTCACCAGAAGATCTGCTGTCTGATGCACCAGCTCACTGACCGCAGCACACAGAACCCGAACCTCTTTCCTTGCGTTTTCTGAGAACTCCAGCTGCTTTTCATGCATTTCCCGGGCACTTCTGGCAATGCTTACCGTATGGTCCGAGATACGTTCGATATCACTGATACAGTGCAAAAGCACTGACAGATCGTAGCTGTCCGCAGCATTTAATTCTCTGGTCGATATATCCAAAAGATATCTTCCGAGCTGATCCTCGTACATATCTACCCGGTTTTCCATTTCTTCCACCAGCATTTCGTCCTCGTTGTTGTAGGTTTCCAGAAGACCCATGGCCATATCCAGACTGTTGGTGGTCAGTCTTGTCATCTCAGACATAACCTGATTGCTGTGCTCCATGGCCAGTCCCGGCTGATCCAGGAAACGGCTGTCCAGAAGACGCAGACGGTTCTCCACAGTCGTGGTTTTTTCTTTTGACCGTACCGTATGGCAGGCCAGCCACTCCAGCTGCTTGGTAAAGGGCAGAAGCAGGCAGGTAGCCCCAATGTTAAACAGGGAATGAATGACGGCAATACCTGCTGCATTGGCAGCTTCTCCCAGAAAAGCAAAGGGCATGACCACATTGATTGAATAAAAAACAATCATAAAAATAGCTGTACCGATAATATTAAAATACAGATGAATAAAGGCAGCTCGCTTCGCATTCTTTGATGCTCCCACAGAAGAAATCATGGCAGTCACGCAGGTACCGATATTCTGTCCCATGATGATGGGAAGCGCCGTTGCGTAGGAAACCGCTCCGGTCGCACACAGTGCCTGCAGGATACCCACAGAAGCAGAGGATGACTGGATCACAGCTGTCAGCACCGCACCGGCAATAAGACCAAGCACCGGATTAGAGAACATAGTCAGTATACCGGTAAACTCCGGCACATCTGCCAGCGGTTTTACGGCACCGCTCATAGTTTCCATACCGCTCATCAGCACCGCAAAGCCCAGAAGAATACCGCCAATGTGCTTTTTCTTCTCGTCTTTGACAAACATATACAAAATAATACCGATCAAAGCCAGAATCGGCGCAAAGGAAGAAGGTTTCAGCATTTTCAAAAAGAAACTGTCACCTTCGATACCTGTCAGACTCAGCATCCAGGATGTGATGGTGGTACCGATATTGGCGCCCATGATAATACCTGTCGCCTGGGACAGTTTCATGATGCCGGAATTGACAAAACCTACCACCATGACTGTGGTGGCTGACGATGACTGGATCACTGCCGTCACACCAGCGCCAAGAGCCACCGCTTTCAGCGGATTGCTGGTCAGTTTTTCCAGAATGTGCTCCAGCTTACCGCCGGATGCTTTTGACAGATTGGCGCCCATAAAATCCATACCGAACAGGAACAGGGCAAGACCTCCGATCATTGTGAGAATACCAAAAATATCCATAAGACCTCCCAATATTTTACCTAAGATTTACATTCACACTAACAGAGCTATATATAGTATGTGCATTGGTTATGTAAAATCTATGTAAAATATCAAAAAAAGTGAAGCATACGGCATTGTCATTAAAACATTGTCGACAGCTTCACTTTTTTAGACTATGCCTCGTGGGTTCCTGTAATGGAAAAGATCACCCAATCTGCAATATTGCAGGCATGGTCGCCAATACGCTCCAGGTACTTGGCTACCATCAGGAGATCCATGGCCTGATCACCCACATCCGGATTCTTGTGAATCATGGATATCAGCTCATTTTTGATAGTATTAAACAGTTCATCCACCACATCATCGTTACCGATAACCTTCTGGGCCTTTTTTACATCCTTATTGACAAAAGCTTCAATACTGTGCACCAGCATTACAGAAGCTTCCTTTGCCATCTCCTGAATATGCTCCAGCTTTTTGATATACGGCTTTTTTGCCATCAATATAGCCATCTCGGAAATATCGCTGGCGTGATCGCCGATACGTTCCATATCAGTAATCATCTTCAGGGCAGAAGAGATTACCCTGAGGTCTCTGGCCACCGGCTGCTGCTGCAGGAGCAGTTTCAGACAGAGGTTTTCAATATTTTTTTCTTGCTGGTCAATATCTTCATCATACTCGATAATCTTTTGCGCAGCCTCGGTATCCTGTTTGATCAGAGCCGTGATAGCCTGCTGGATCGCCCTCTCGATCATGCTGCCCATTTCGATCATTTCATCGTTCAGCTGCACCAGCTGCCGGTCAAATCTGTTTCTCATCCTTTTACCCTCCTTAACCGAACCGTCCGGTAATATAGTCTTCTGTCTTCTTTTCCTTCGGCATGGAGAAAATCTGCTGTGTATCACCATACTCAATGATCTCGCCGAGAAGGAAGAAAACGGTCTGGTCAGACACACGGACAGCCTGCTGCATATTGTGAGTAACCATAACGATGGTCAGCTTATCCTTCAGCTCCATGGAAAGATCCTCGATCTTGGATGTGGAAATGGGATCCAGAGCAGAAGTGGCCTCATCCATCAAAAGCACCTCCGGATCCACCGCCAGGGCACGGGCAATGCAGATACGCTGCTGCTGACCGCCGGAAAGTCCCATGGCATTTTTCTGCAGACGATCCTTTACCTCATCCCAGATAGCCGCATCCCGCAGAGAGCGTTCCACGATCTCGTCCAGCTGCGCTTTATTATGGATTCCGTGAGTTCTCGGTCCGTAGGCAATGTTGTCATAAATACTCATCGGAAAAGGATTGGGTTTCTGAAACACCATACCTACGCGTTTGCGCAGGGCATT
>CALZMS010000234.1 GCA_945788595.1 uncultured Lachnospiraceae bacterium | reverse complement strand
TGGGGGCAGCAAAGACCAGTGCGTATTATGCGGTGGCACCTTTTGTCGGAGCATTTCTGGCTTTTCTTGTGAATGGAGAAAAGCTTACGGGAACGTATTTCCTGGCTCTTGTGTGCATGATGGCGGGCAGCGTTCTGGTAGTATGCGATACCATGGTCAAGCACCATACTCATGAGCATCTGCATACCATTGTTCATATGCATGGCGATACCATACACACTCATGTTATTACACATGCACATGGTCATGATCATTTTGCCGTAGCGGGTGTGCATCAGCATAGCCATATGGCGTATATGCAGAGTGAGGAACACAGGAGAGCGCATGAAAAAGTAATGTGATCAGTGCACCAGGGCTTTTCTATACCGTTTTGTCAGGGTGGTTTAACCCCTAGGCTGACTACCGCTCTTTATCTCCGCTCAGCCATCTGCAAATATAGTATGCTACTATGCTTGCCACAACGGAAACAATAAAAGAACCAAGTAGATTCATTATGTACACCCCCTTTCTGTACCTGTCTAGGGGTGAAAGCATAATAAATATACCACAAGTATATGTTATGCACAATGATATATTCTATAGATATATTATGAATGTCATTAATATATAAATGTCGATAACAGACATATATTACTTTATTAGCATTAATTTTTCAAAGGAGTCATAAATTCCATGACAACAAGAGAAGAAGCCCTATCTTTTGGTCTGAGTTTTCCAGACACCTACCAGGATGAGCCTTTTCATGATCCAAACTGGCAGCTGGTAAGGATCAAAGCCAGCAAAAAAGCATTTCTGTGGACGTATGAGAGGGATGGATACATAAATCTCAATGTGAAAGTGGATCCTCAGTGGCGCGATTTCTGGCGGGATACCTACGATGCAGTGATTCCCGGCTGGCACCAGAATAAGGAACACTGGAATACAATCATGTTGGACGGTTCTATTCCAGTTGAAGAGATTAAGCGAATGATCTCAGAGAGCTACGACCTGGTGACAGATTCACCTTCAAAGAGAATCTATGAAGCTGTAAAGAAGATTCCCGCCGGTCATGTAGCTACGTACGGACAGGTGGCAGAGATGGCCGGAGACCGTAAAATGGCAAGAGCAGTAGGCAATGCGCTGCACAATAATCCCGATCCGGATAATATCCCCTGTTTTCGGGTAGTAAATGCCAAAGGGGAGTGCTCCGGCTCCTTTGCCTTCGGCGGATTGGGCGCACAGGAGGAGAGACTTCGTGAAGACGGGGTCGAAGTGGTGAACGGAAGAGTGGATCTTAAAAAATACGGAATATAGTTAAAAGTGGACAGATCCCGTGATTATCAAATGAGTCTCGGAACCTGTCCACATGGCATGTGCTGATATTCTGATAGATATCGTAATGGATCTATGATATAGTGTGTAGGAATAGAATTTAAAAATAAGGCAATCTCAATCCGGCCGACCGGAAAATACAGAGAAGCATTCAGAAGATATGATAAAAGCGAGGATCTTTCAGAAATGGTATACGTTTTGGTAAAAAGCGAGCTGGAAGCCTTTGACAGGATCCGAAAACTGGCTTTGAAACTTAAGAAAGACCGGGAGAAGCAAAAGAAAGAACAAAGCGAATGAGCTTTTACTCTGTTTAATAAAGAAATAATTACCGCAGATAAGGAAAGTTGAGGATAAAAAATGCGCAAAGAAAAACTGACCCTCTGGAAACCGGAAGAATACACATATCCGATGGCCATGGGATTTATTCCGAACATCATGACTTATATCCATGACGAAGACACACAGATCAGACCTGTCATGATCGTTGTTCCGGGCGGCGGGTATTGTGTCGTATCTCCCACCGAAGCGGAGATCGTAGCTCTTGATTTTTACGAGAAAGGTTATAATGCTTTTGTACTCACCTATACCACAAATCTTCTGATGCAGATCGCTCTGGGAGATCAGCCCATGAAGGATCTGTCCAGAGCCATCCGCTATGTGAGAAAAAATGCAGATGATTTTCATGCAGATCCTGACAAGGTTGTTCGCCTTTGACAAGGCGGAGCAGTACCGTATGCCCGTGCTGTTTCTGGCAGACGGCATCATCGCCCAGATGATGGAGCCTGTGGAAATGCCCGAGATGGTGGAATACAAGGTGGACCCGGAGAAGAAGCCCTGGGCCGCCACCGGCTGGAAGCCCGGCGACGATCCGGCCAAGCGCGCCGTCATCAACTCCCTCTTCATCAACACCGAGGACCTGACCGTACATAACGACCACCTGCAGGCCATCTATGCCGAGGCCAGAAAGAACGAGCAGATGTGGGAGGAATACAAGCTGGAGGACGCCGAGTACATCATCACCGCCTTCGGCACTGTCTCCCGTATCGCCAGGTCCGCTGTGGATGAGCTGCGCGAGATGGGCATCAAGGCCGGCCTGTTCCGTCCCATCACCGTGTGGCCCTTCCCCTATGAGCATCTCAAGGCCGCCGCGGACCGGGAGGGCGTCAAGGCCCTGCTGGATGTGGAAGCCAACGAAGGCCAGATGCTGGAGGACGTGAAGCTGGCCGTCAACGGCGCAAAGCATGTGGATTTCTTCGGCCACTGCGGCAGCCTGATGCCCACCACCGAAGAGATCAAGGCGAAGATCCTCGAAATGAAGGAGGGTAAATAAATGTCCGTCATATTTGAAAAGACCAGTCTTTTGACCGATAAACAGTTCCACTACTGTCCCGGCTGCAACCACGGCATTATCCACCGTCTGGTGGCCGAGGTGCTGGATGAGCTGAAGCTGGACGGCAATGTTGTAGGCGTGGCGCCTGTGGGCTGCTCCGTTTTTGCCTACGATTACTTTAACTGCGACATGTTCGAGGCCGCCCATGGCCGCGCCCCCGCAGTGGCCACCGGCATCAAGCGCGCAAAGCCCGACTCCGTGGTATTCACCTACCAGGGCGACGGCGACCTGG
>CALZMS010000233.1 GCA_945788595.1 uncultured Lachnospiraceae bacterium | reverse complement strand
CCTCAAAGATCACATCGCCGCCGCGACCGCCGTCGCCGCCGTCGGGACCGCCGTTGGGAACGTAGAGTTCTCTTCTAAAGCTGACGTGACCATCTCCACCCTTACCGGATCTGATCATAATCGTTGCTCTGTCTGCAAACATAGATTACCTCATTTATTAATTATTCTTATTTGTTAAAAAGGCTTCAAACCAGGATATGATTTGAAGCCTTGTCATGAATTACTCTGCAGTTACCGGCACGATAGAAACCTGTTTCTTATCTCTGCCTTTTCTCTGGAATCTTACAACTCCATCTGTCAGTGCGAATAAAGTATCATCTTTACCCTTACCAACGTTTACGCCCGGATGAATCTTTGTTCCGCGCTGTCTGTACAGAATATTACCAGCTTTTACAAACTGTCCGTCTGCTCTCTTCGCACCCAGTCTCTTGGACTCGGAATCACGGCCGTTCTTTGTAGAACCAACACCTTTCTTATGAGCGAAGATCTGAAGATTCATGTTCATCATAATCTTATACCTCCTTGGTCACAATGTCTAAATAAGCATCTCCGTATGTCTCCCGTATGCTTTCCAGTCCGAGCCGAAGGGAATTCATCAAAAGAATGGCTGCGTCTGACGCTTCCTGTTCGATGGCAATGGCTACGTAACCGTCACCTTCTTCACAGGTAAAACCATCCTCTGTGAGCTGTTCCAGGGAATTGGCTGTGTTGACCATCAATACTGATACGGCAGCACAGATGATATCCTGTCCCTCCTCGGCATATTCAGCATGCCCTCTTGTCTCGACCTGTATGCACTGAGAATGTCTTGTTGCTATCCGGATATGAATCATATAACGGATTAAGCGTTGATCTTTTCGATCTTAACGGCAGTAAACTGCTGTCTGTGTCCGTTTTTCTTGTGATAACCGGTTTTTCTCTTATACTTATACACGATAACTTTTTTAGCTTTACCGTTACCAAGTACGGATGCAGTTACGGTTGCACCTGCAACGTCGTTACCGACTTTCAGCCCTTCATTGCTTACAGCCAGAACCTGATCAAATGTAACTGTCTCGCCAGCCTCAGCGCCCAGTTTCTCAACTTTGATAATATCGCCTTCAGCTACTTTGTACTGTTTACCACCTGTTGCAATAATTGCGTACATATGGCACCTCCTATGATCATTACTCGCCAGATATGGTGTCCGAAACGGAGCTTAAACCTCTCTGTGCGGCATACTCGATAAATATAGCATAGGGAAAATATCCCGTCAAGCGGTTTTTCTGCAAAATATTTCTTTTTTTACAAAATTATTTTTTGGAACGTACTGCGCAGGCACAGGCCAGGGCACCAGGGCCGATATGGCAGGAAACACTTAAGGAAAGCGGATCCACGAAGCGCAGCGGCACATCCGGAAAAACATTCTGCAGCTCAGCTTTAAAGCTTTCTGCTTCCGCAAAATTGTTGGTATGAGCTACAGCCAGTTCCATCAGTCCGGCCTTTCTTTCTTCGGAAAAACGCTCTTCCATATCCTTTTTCATAGCTTCGATCATGGTCTTTTTGGCCTGTTTCTGACCGCGAACCTTGGCGTAGGCATCCAGCTTTTCGCCCTGGATCTGCAGAACCGGTTTCAGCTTAAGCAGAGTTCCAAGAGCCGCTGCAGCCGGTGTAATACGACCGCCGCGCTTTAAGTAAGTCAGTGTATCCGCCTTTTTTGAGATATTTAAGAGTATCTACCATAATATAGATACTGGCAGTCAGCTTATCTTCAGTCAGCTTTTCTTTGATCTCAGCCCCGCTCATACCGGCATTAACCATATTGATGGCATCAAAAACAGCCAGTTTCTGTGTAACAGAAATTCTCTGGTTATCCACCACATGTACGCGGCCATCGTAATCATCTGCCAGCATCATGGCTGTCTGGCAGGAACCGCTTAATCCACTGGACATGGGAATGTGTACAATTTCATCATAAGATTTGAGAACCTCATCCCATAGATCAGTAATATCTGCCGGAGAAGGCTGGGAAGTAGATACATCTCCATCTTCACTCAAAATCTGATAAAAAGCTTCCTGTGACAGATCAATCTCCTCCCGGTGAAGTTTTTCATCTATAAAAAAGGGCATGGGCAGAACAAAAATTCCCAGTTCTTTTGCCTCAGACTGTAAAATACCTGAATTGCTGTCTGTAATGATCGCAATTTTGCTCATATATTTTTCTCCTTTGCCTGTTCTGTTTTTGCTTTCACAGATAGGTTTTGCAAATGTTTTGATTTCCTTACTATTCTATAGAACTCTGAGCTGTTCTGCAAGAGGTTTTCTGGTTTTTTTTCTGGTCATTTCCACGATACCCAGAGCTGTCATGTCGATGACCGTAAGCTCTGCAGGATCAGATGCCGAAAGCTGTGCCAGTATATCCAAAAGCTCCTTCTGGTCCTCTTCTTTCTTCATATTAATAAAATCCACCAGGATCATACCGGAAAGATTTCTGAGCCGCAGCTGATGAATGATTTCCTCGGCTGCCTCCAGGTTAATCTTTTTGTAAATCTCCTGGGGTTGTTTTTTGCTGCTGTATTTACCAGAATTCACATCAATAGCCACGAAAGCGTCTGTCTGCTGGATCACCAGAAAGCCTCCGCTTTTCAACCAGACTTTTTCCTGCAAAGCCTCTGAAAAAATGGTCTCCAGACGGTACAGCTTGTACAGCGGAAGCAGCGAATCCTCATAAACGCTAATCGTAATATCTTTTTCAGAAAGGATTTCTCGGGAAAAAGCGTCTGTAATTTCCTGCACAGTGTCCGAAAGGTCCGTGCGGACGGTCACAGCCGTGCCGGACAGCTCACGAAGCATGGCAAGGCAGCCGCTCTCTGCCCGCTCCAGTACGGAGAAAACAGGGCGGGTATCGGCCAGTTGAAGAATACGCAGATATCTTTCCCGAAGCTCTTCAAATTCCGTAAGAAGCTGT
>CALZMS010000232.1 GCA_945788595.1 uncultured Lachnospiraceae bacterium | reverse complement strand
GGCCCCTATTATCTGTACAGGCAGAAAAATATGGCCGGAAATTTTGAAAATGTGGGATATGCAAAGGTTGACAAAGCAGGAATATACAATATACTGATTATGGAAGAAAAGCAGTCGATTGCCGCCTGCGGCGCAGGTGCTTCCACAAAATTTGTCTTTGATCACGGTGCGAGAATCGAGCGGGTGGAAAATGTGAAATCCGTTGAGCACTATATCAGCCGTATCGACGAGATGATAGAACGAAAGAAAGCAGGGGTTGAAGCTTGGCTCAGATAAATACAGCAGATAAGACAGGACATCTTCTGGACTATACTTTGCTGGAACAGCTGGACCATGGACTTTTGGTCAGTTATCTGGCCTCTCATCTGGGCCGGCGCCTGGGCTGCTCTGTGCAGGAAGTGCAGGATCTTTCTCTTGCCGGTATCCTGCATGATATCGGTAAGATCCGTCTGAGCCGGTATGTAGAGGATGGTACATCCATGACGGTGGATGAGATAAAATATGTCCGGATGCATTCCATGTTTGGCAGCGAGATCCTGAAAAAACAGGGATTTTCAGACAGTATTCAGGAAATGGTGTTGTATCATCATGAAAATTATGACGGCAGCGGTTATCCTAAGAACCTGCGGGGGGAGGAGATCCCTCTGGGTGCCAGGATACTGCGCGTCTGTGACGTGTTTGCGGCACTTCTTGCGGACAGAGCCTACAGAAAAGGCTTTGATCAGCGGACAGCCGTATCACTGATGATTGAAGAAGTTAAAAATTTTGACATGCGGATATTTCTGGCTTTTCAGAGAATGGTTCATGAAGAAGAAATACCGCCGGTGGTGTGGCTTGAAGCCCTGCCGCCTGAGGAACAGCAGAAGCTTTTGGAAGAACTGTTGTTTCCTGTCATTGAAGAATAAAATTATGACCTCAGGAGGAGATTATGGCATTAAAGAAAAAACCGGTAACCGGTATGAAAGATATTCTGCCGGAGGAGATGGTCATCCGTGATTATATGATCCGGCTGATCAAGGAGACCTATGCAACCTTTGGTTTCTCATCCATCGAGACTCCCTGCGTGGAGCACATCGAAAACCTGTCCAGTAAGCAGGGTGGAGAGAACGAAAAACTTATTTTTAAGATCTTAAAGCGCGGCGAAAAGCTGAAACTGGATCAGGCTAAGGAAGAGGCAGATCTGGTGGACGGCGGTCTTCGCTATGACCTGACCGTTCCCCTTTCCCGTTACTACGCCAACCATGCCAACGAACTGCCTGCACCGTTTAAGGCATTGCAGATGGGCAATGTATGGAGAGCAGACCGTCCTCAGCGCGGCAGATATCGTCAGTTCATGCAGTGTGATATCGATATTCTGGGTGAACCCACGATCCTGGCTGAGATCGAGCTGATCACCGCCACCACCACATTGCTTGGCAAACTGGATTTTCATAATTTTACGATCCGTATCAATGACCGCCGTATCCTGAAGGCCATGGCTGCCTACAGCGGCTTTGCTCCAGAGAGCTTTGATACCGTGTTTATTATTCTGGATAAGATGGATAAGATCGGACTGGAGGGCGTGCGAAAAGAGCTGATCGAAGAGGGATTTGCCGAAGAATGTGTCAGCAAATATCTGGAGCTGTTTGAACAGGTGACTCCGGATACCCAGGGTGTGGCTTTTTGCCGTGAGAAGCTGGAAGGTTTCCTGGATGCGCAGTATGCAGATGATCTGATGACCATTATGAACAGTGTGGATCAGATCAAGGAAGCTGACTTTAAGCTGGCCTTTGACCCGACGTTGGTGCGTGGTATGTCCTACTATACAGGTCCGATTTTTGAGATCTCCATGGATGAGTACGGCGGATCTGTGGGCGGCGGCGGACGCTATGATGAGATGATCGGTAAATTTACCGGACAGGGCACCTGTGCCTGCGGATTTTCCATCGGATTTGAGCGTATCGTCATGCTTTTGATGGAACGCGGTTTTAAAGTGCCCGGTTCATCTCGCAAAGTTGCGCTTCTTGTGGAAAAGAATATGCCGGCTGACAAGATGATCACGGTGCTGTCTGAAGCAAAAACACTCAGAGACGAGGGTGTACAGACAACTGTAGCTGTTATGAAAAAGAACAAAAAGTTCCAGAAGGATCAGATGACAGCTGAAGGCTATACAGAGTTTAAAGAATACTATGTTGACAGAATGTAACTGCTGACAGGATTGAGGAGGAATATATGGCAGAATCCATGATGGGTCTGAAAAGAAGCTGCCGCTGTGCGGAAGTGACAAAAAATCAGATCGGAGAAACTGTAACCCTGATGGGCTGGGTACAGAAAGCCCGTAATAAAGGAGGTATTATTTTCGTTGACCTGCGTGACCGTTCCGGTATCATGCAGCTGATCTTCGAAAACGGAGATATCGACGAGGAAGGCTTTGCCAAAGCTGCGAAGCTTAGAAGTGAGTTTGTGATCGCTGTTACCGGCCGTGTGGAGGCCCGTACTGGCGCTGTCAATACGAATCTGGCCACAGGTGAGCTGGAGATCCGCTGTACATCTCTGCGGATTCTGTCTGAGGCCGAGACACCGCCCTTTGCTGTGGAGGAAAATTCCAAGACAAGAGAGGAGATCCGTCTGAAATACCGTTTCCTGGATCTTCGTCGTCCGGATCTGCAGAGAAATCTGATGGTCAGAAGCCGTGTGGCCCAGCTGACCAGAGCTTTTATGGCCAATGAAGGATTTTTAGAGATCGAGACACCTATGCTGATCAAGAGTACACCGGAGGGAGCCCGTGACTACGTAGTACCCAGCCGTGTACATCCGGGTACCTTCTATGCGCTGCCCCAGTCACCCCAGATCTTTAAGCAGCTTCTGATGTGTTCCGGTTACGATCGTTATATCCAGATCGTAAAATGTTTCCGTGACGAGGATCTGCGTGCTGACCGTCAGCCGGAATTTACCCAGATCGATATGGAGCTGTCCTTTGTGGATGTGGACGA
>CALZMS010000231.1 GCA_945788595.1 uncultured Lachnospiraceae bacterium | reverse complement strand
GAACAGATCGACAGCAAAAAGGCCCAACAGAAAGAGACACAGGCGGATTATCAGAGCGCCCAGAAGACTCTGGAGAGTCTGAAAAGTAAAAAGAATGACAAGCAGGCGTATCTGACAGAATTAAATCAGCAGTTGGGTGAATTAAAGGACAGCCTGGCTGATCTGCAGAAACAGTACGATAACAAACAAGAAGAACTGAAAAAAGTACAGGCAGATCTGGATGAGGCTGAGGTGGATCGGCAGAAGCAGTACGAAGATATGAAGCTTCGGATCCAGTACATGTATGAAAATGATACCTCCTCTTATGTGGAGATCCTGCTTAGTTCGGACAGCTTTTCTGATTTTTTGAACAAAGCTGAAAATATTTCCGCTATTGCCGAATACGATCGGAATATGCTAAAGAAATACGAAGAGACAGTGGAACTGATCGCTCAGAAAGAGGAAAAAGTTAAAGAGGAAAAGGCAGCCATTGAGGAATTGCAGAGACAGTATGAGGCTAGAGAGGAAGCGGTTTCCGAACTGGTGGAAGAAACATACGTGCAGATTCGGGAATATGAGTCGGAGATCCAGGAAAGTAAGTCCAGTGCGGCTGTGCTTTTAACGCAGATCAATAAACAGCAGGACGAGCTGAACACTTTGTTGAAAAAACAAAAGGATGAGCAGGCGGCTGCAAAAAAGGCTGCCGAAGAGAAAGCAGCTGCAGAGAAAGCGGCTTCAAAGAAAGTTGCCGCACAGAATGCCACAGAACAGAAAAAAGAGGAGACGACTTCTAAAGTACCGGATTCTGATGTGGTTACCCAGGATACCAAAGAAGAAGATTCCCAAAAAACAGAACAGAAGGAAGAAACGAAAGCAGAGTCTAAGGAAGAGGAAAAGTCAGACTCTTCCGGTACATATTTGGGAAATTTCAAGCTGACAGCTTACTGTCCCTGTGCTAAATGCTGCGGCAAGACCGACGGCATTACTGCCAGCGGCACCAAGGCCACACAGGGTCGCACTGTAGCCATGGGTGGTGTACCGTTCGGCACAAAACTCAGCATCAATGGAAAAATTTATGTGGTGGAGGATCGTGGAACCGCTTACGGACATATAGATATTTTCTTTGATTCCCACAGCGCTGCACTGCAGTTTGGTAAGAAATATGCGGATGTTTATCAGGTGGATTAAAAAGTGAATTAGTGATGAGAAGTCCCGGGACTTTCTGAAAAAGAGAAAATCAGGAAGTGAGCCGGGACTTTTTTTTCAGACATTTGGTAAAAACATCCAAAAGAGAAGTCTTGATGGAGTACTGCGTGCATCTTTACAACTCTTTTACAACTCTCTGCTATCGTCTGAGCTATAATAAACCTAACAAGACAGGAGGTAACAGTTATGTATGCTGTTTTGCAGAACAAAATATGTGGATAATATGGAAGAAATCTTTTCTTTTAAGGTGCAATTTGCGAGATGTTTGACAGTGACCCTGCTAAGTTTCGTTATCGGAATTGTCATGGAAATTTTAACAATTATATGGAATTTGCCTGCTTCATAGCAAAATGAACATAAAACATGATTACAAAACAATAAACTACATTTTCCTGTCTTTCTTTTAGAAAATATGCTATGATACGTGGTAAAGTATTTGTGATATTTCTACAAAGGAGAGGGTGAAAATGATAAACGAAACGACCGTTGAGGGCAAGGCCAAGATGAAAAACGGCGTTAAACGTCTGACGTTTTGTGGAGTGGCTATACTTTTGCAGCTGATCTTCTGGGGTGTACTTTTTTTGAAGTTAAATAAGTATGCGCCGGTTCTCGATTATGCGACGAGAATCTTCAGTCTGATCCTTGTTTTAGCCATCTACAGTGAGAACAAGACATCCACGATCAAGATGCCGTGGATCATTCTGATCCTGGTGGCACCGGTGTTGGGCGTAATGCTGTATCTGCTTATCGGTCTGGATTTCAGCACCTGGAACATGCGTAAACGCTACCGAAAGATCGACGAGATACTTCTGCCGAAGCTTCCCGAAAATACAGATGTGCTGGAAAAGCTGAGACGGCAAAATTCAAAGGCCTGCGGCATAGCTACGTATCTGCATGATTTTTCCCAGTATCCGGTGTATCAGAATACGGATGTGACGTATTATGACGAGGCCGCCAAGGGTCTGGAAGCACAGCTTGAAGATCTGGCAAAGGCCGAGCATTATATCTTTATGGAATATCATGCCATTGAGAACGAGGAATCCTGGAAACGTATCCAGGATGTGCTGGTGGATCGGGTAAAAGCCGGTGTGGAGGTCAGAGTCTTTTATGATGACATGGGTTCTATCGGCTTTGTCAATAAGGATTTTGCCCGGTCGTTGGAGGCGGTGGGTATTGCCTGCAGAGTGTTTAATCCCTTCGTCCCCGGCCTGAACATGTTCTTAAATAACCGTGATCACCGTAAGATAACGGTTATTGATGGAAAAGTCGGTTTTACCGGCGGCTATAATCTGGCCAACGAATATTTTAATGTGACCCATCCTTATGGTGACTGGAAGGATACCGGCATTCGTCTGGAGGGTGACGCAGTGCGTTCTCTGACGGTAACGTTTCTGGAAATGTGGAATGCCATCCGGGCGAATGATACGGATGATGCGGATCCTGACAGATATCTCCCCCGCATTACGTATCAGGCAAGGCAGCAGGGCTTTATCCAGCCCTATGCGGACAGCCCCATGGACGATGAGCAGGTGGGAGAAAATGTGTATATCAGTATGGCAAATAAAGCGGAGCGTTACTGCTGGTTTGTGACACCGTATCTGATCATTACGGATGAAATGGCACAGGCTTTGTCTCTTGCGGCCAAGCGCGGCGTGGACGTACGGATCATTACTCCAGGTATTCCGGATAAAAAAATGATCTACGGCATTACCCGTTCTTTCTATTCCGGACTGGTCAAAAACGGTGTGCGCATCTATGAATGGCCCCCGGGCTTCTGCCATGCCAAAATGAGTG
>CALZMS010000230.1 GCA_945788595.1 uncultured Lachnospiraceae bacterium | reverse complement strand
GGAGAGGAACTGATTCTGCAGTACCGGATCTTCCTTAAATACGCCGCGGGTCACCAGCGTTACCGTCTTGCTTCCCGGCTTTTTAACCCCGCGCATGGTCATGCACATATGCTCAGCTTCCAGCATGATCATCACACCGGCTGGATTCAGATGTTCCTCGAGCGCATCCGCGATCTGTGCAGTAAGCTTCTCCTGGATCTGTGCGCGTCTGGCAAATACTTCCACCGTACGGGCCAGCTTACTCAAACCAACCACTTTTCCCTGCGGGATATAGGCGATGTGCGCCTTGCCGTAAAACGGCATCAAGTGATGTTCACACATCGAATAAAATGTAATATCTTTCTCAATGACCATTTCATTACTGGTCACAGAAAACTGCTTGGCCAGGTGTACGCCCGGATCCTCATCCATGCCCCCATAAATCTCTTCACACATGCGGGCAATGCGGTTCGGCGTATCCACAAGACCTTCTCTGTGGATATCCTCTCCGATACCCTCCAGATACAGACGAATAGCTTCCTCTACTTTTGCTTTATCTACCATATGTTCCTCCACTGGCTTCTCTCAGCCCGGCAAAATAGTATCCGTCAAAAAAACTCATAGCAGTGCGGTGCATATCCCGTCCACACATACTATGAGTACCAGTCATAAAAAAACGGCAACGGGTGCGAACCCTGTATCGTAAACCAAAGGCTTTTCGTTTCGGCGACAACTCCCCATCCACTGAACACTTGACGCACAGAGTCCTATTTTGCTTTATAAATATGTAAATTCATCAACGTAAGTATAGCACAGTACTGGAAAAGTACAAGCTTTTTATGCAAAAATAACCGCCGGAAAGTTTATTTTTTAAGAGCAGCCAAATCCATTCTCACGATGACATAGGAACAGTCCCCGTGTCACATACTCCCATCATATGGTAATACGCTGGAATCAACAGCACACATGCGCCAAACCAGGCCATGGGACTGGCGATACAGACGGCGGTATAACCGATAACATAAGATAGACCTCCTGTGGCTACGATTCGCATGACAAGTTCGATCATACAGGCAGCAAAAGGTATTTTCCCATTCTGCATACTCTGGATCGCGGATCTGTACACAGCCAACAGGCCGAGAATAAAATAAAACGGTGCTACACCCAGCAGATATCCATCAGAATACATATAGATTCCCGCAGAAGGATTCGTCAGAAACATCCGAACAATAGGATGGCGCAAAAGCAGCATAGCCGCACACATCACCAGATTCATCACTTCCAGCTGAATCAGTCCGGCACGAACACCTGACCGGATACGGGCTTTATTACCGGCACCGAAATTCTGGGCCACATAATTGGACACAGAGGTCATCATAGCATTGTTTACCAGAACGGCCAGTTGATCTGCCTTGGTAGCCGCCGTATATCCGGCCACCGCCGCTGTGCCCAGGGAATTGACCACCGTCTGCATGGCCAGCTGTCCAATGCACATCACCGACATCTGGAATCCCATGGGAAATCCAGTCTTTAAATGAACGGTCACCGTCTGTCCAAGATGGGAAAAATCTTTTTTATTTAGATGCAGTACGGGAAACATTCTCCATCCCACCAGCAGGCTGCAAAGACCGGAAAGGAATTGGGAAAGTATCGTTGCCCAGGCTGCTCCGGCTACTCCCATTTTCAGCGGTACCAGAAATACCACATCCAGCACAATATTTAACAGAGAAGAAAACACCAGAAAATACAGAGGTGTCTTACTATCCCCCAGCGCCCGCAGAATATTGGATATCATATTATAAAAGATCGTTGCACCTGTCCCCAAAAGTACCACGATCATATAGTCGTACGCTTGAGAAAAAATATCTCCCGGAATTTGCATCCATCTCAGTATCGGTCTGGCCAGAAAACAGCAAAGCAGTGTCAAAATCACGACAAAACCAACACTTAATACCAAAGATGCCGCAATACTCTTTCGCATAGCTGCTTCGTTTCTCGCCCCAACTCTCTGTCCCAGACAGATACCAAATCCGCTGGTAAAACCATTGATAAAGCAAAAGACAAAATAAATTATGATCGTAGTTGCTCCCACTGCAGCCAGAGCCTCTGTACCCAACGTCTTTCCCACGATAACGGAATCCGCCAGTGTATAAAACAGCTGAAACAGATTGCCCAGGATAATAGGTATGGAAAACTTCAGAAGTGACAGAAAAGGGTCTCCCGTAGTCAGATCCATCTCCTTAGTTTTTGCCATAAATTCGCATCCTCCCTCTTGTGCATCCCGCACATATGTATATAATGTTGAGTAAAGATTGGAGAATTGTAATATGACAGGTGTAAAAATACTCGTAGATGAGACCCGACGGGAATTAAAAGAACATGGTACTGCTGCTTTTCCGGTCACCGTAAATCGCGATGACCTGTGGATGTTTGAAGGAAAGACCGTTCCAGTCCACTGGCATAGTGAACTGGAAATCGGTGTTCCCAAAGAAGGGAAAGCTGTATACCAGATTTACCAGAACCGATATGAGCTTAAGCCGGGAGAAGCAATTCTCATCAACAGCAATGTACCGCACAGCTGTTCATCGGCCGATAAAAAACGCGTATTATACCGCAGCATTATCCTTCGCCCTGACTTTCTGTACGGCGAATTTGGCAGTGATATTGAGCGAAACTGCTTTCGGCCTTTTTTGCAGAATCTCGCTGTCCCCTGTATTGTAATGAGAGAGACGAAAGAAGAAAACAGGAAGATTCTGGAGCTTTTAGACCAGGTGGATACACTGTATTATCGGCGCCCGCCTTGTTTTGAACTGATCATCAAAGGGCTTTTGTGTCAGGTCTTTGGGCAGATTTTAGCAGATCAGCCAACGCGCACCGCTGCTTTTGTTCCAGACAATAAGATTGATCTGGATCGTCTTGAAAAAATGTTGTACTTTATCCATACACATTTTGATACGGTCATATCTCTGCAGGAGCTGGCATACGAAGTCCATCTGTCCAGAG
>CALZMS010000229.1 GCA_945788595.1 uncultured Lachnospiraceae bacterium | reverse complement strand
AGTCTGTTCTGATTCGTTCATGATCAGATCACGAATCGTAACAACACCGATCAGACGACGATCCTTCGATGTGACATAACAGTTATTGATTGTTTCCTTATTAATACCGCTTCTGCGGATGTGCAGGATCGCGTCCTCCACCGTCATATGGGGCCGAAGCTCCACAAACTCCGTGGTCATGATACTTCCCGCAGAGTCATCCGGATATTTCAGAATATTATTAATCATCTGACGTTTCTCAGCGTCAGCCGTCATCAGGATACGTTTGACAACGTTGGCGGGCATTTCTTCTACCAGATCCGCTGCGTCATCCACGTAAAGCTCATCTACGACTTCCTTCAGCTCGCTGTCGGAAAATCCCCGGATCAGCATTTCCTGGGTATCCGGTTCCATCTCAACAAAAGTATCTGCAGCCAGCTCCTTGGGAAGAAGCCGGTAGAGTAATGGTACCATCTGATCATTGATATCCTCCAGAAGAGATGCAATATCCGCTGCATTCATTGTGCTGAGAATATCACGCAGAGTGGCATACTTTTTGACCTCAACAAGAGCTTTGATGCTGGTCTTGAGGGTCTCTAATGCATCTGTCATACGATTTACCTCCTTACTTGAAATTCATGATAGCAAGCAGGGACTGCGGGTATGGCATATCTAAATATCAGGCAAAACGGCACAGACATGCTGTATCGTCTGAACATATAGGTATGGGTCCCGCGCCGCTACTGCAACTGTCTGCGTCCATGATTTCGCCTCCTTTTTTAAAAATTAATTGAAAATAATTGCGCAAAAAAAATCATTGTCCAAAAGGTTTGTCTGTTCGGACAACGATTTTTTCACTATCTTAAATGTACACGCGAACACATTTTTTGTCAACCAGAAATGAATGCTTATGAGCAGACAAAATGAAATATTATGCGTAGACAATTACGGCGATCAGTTCCACATCTTCACCGGAATGGTTAGCGATGGAATGACCCGTACCAGCGGGGCAGACGGTTACATCTCCGGCGGAAATGATCTTAGTTTCGCCGTTGTCACTGTAAGACGCGTCACCCTTAATAATATAGAAGATTTCTGAATCCTTTTCATGCACATGATAGCCGATACTGCATCCCGGATGCAGGGTGATCTTAGCAAAAAGGCGGCCTTTGTCATTGAGTTCCTCCGGTGTAGCCAGATTCAAAATCTCTACGGTACCCTCGCCGTTACGCATATGTTCACGCAGTTCTTTTACACATTCTCTGGATTTTCTGATCATAATATTTCCCTCCAAAAGAGTTATTGTTTTACGGTATTTACTATAGCATTAAGAATAGGATAGAGACAAGATATTTTCTTGCATTGAGAGAAGAAAGAACCTATACTGTAATTGTGAATGTTTGTAGTTGTTCGAAAACAGGCTGATGCACTTGCTGATGAGACCGTAAAAACATGATGCGGATGTGAGAAAACGCTATCGGTACAGCCGATTTTCAGGGTCTTGTGATGTACTTGTGAAGGTACTGAACAGATACAAATGTTCAAAAAGAAAATACTCGCTTAAAAAAAATATGTGCAGAAATATATGATCAGGAGGAAAACTCATGAACAAAGAAGTCGATATGAATATGTACATGCCCACCCGGCTGATTACCGGTGAAGGCTGCGTAAAAAAATCCGCAAAACAGATCAAAGCATTAGGTGAGCGATGTCTGATCGTCACCGGAAAAACAGCAGCCAAAGCCTGCGGCGCTCTGGACGATGTGATCGAGGTCATGCTGGAAAATGACCAGTCCTATGCTATCTACGACGGTATCGGTCAGAATCCGAAAATTGCTGACTGCATGGAGGCTGCCAAAGTGGCCCGGTCCCTGGAGGCCGATGTGATCATCGGTATCGGCGGCGGATCTCCGCTGGATGCTGCAAAATGCATCTCCGTGCTGGCAGCTAACCCCGACATGAGCCAGGATGTATTGTATTCCTACCAATGGGAAAATTCGCCCCTTCCTGTAGTCTGCGTGGGCACAACAGCAGGCACAGGCAGCGAAGTCACCAAAGTAGCCGTGATGACCAACCTGCAGGGACTCAAAAAAAGCCTTAACGATGACCGCCTGTTTCCGGCTCTTTCCCTGGGCGATTACCGGTATACACTGACACTGCCGGAACTCTTTACCCGTTCCACAGCTATTGACGCTCTGTCCCATTGCGTAGAAAGCTATTTTGCTCAAAAAGCCAACGAGATCTCCCGCTGCTACAGCGCCCGCGGCATCCGCATCCTGCTGAAACAGCTGCAAAAAATTGAGAAAAAAGGTGCAGCGGCGCTTACAGCCGAAGACCGTGAAGAACTATATAACGCCTCCATTTACGGCGGCCTGGCCATCCACGTAACCGGCACCTGCATGCCGCATGCTGTAGGATATTTTTTAAGTGAAAGCCACGGTATCCCCCACGGCACCGCATGCGCCCAGTTCCTGCTGGAATTCCTCGCCCACAACCGCAATGTAGATCCGGAATACTGCGACCTGTTTTACAATGAAATTGCCTGTAAAGAACAGGAATTTACCGATCTGATAAAAGAAGTAACGCCAAAATACGAGATCGTACTCGAAGAAGCAGAAATAAACGAGCTCCACACCCGCTGGATCAACAACGCCAGCATCAAAAAAGGCCGCGGCGAAATCACCGCTGACATGGTCGACAACATGCTTCGTACCAAATACGTTAAGTAGAAATAGGGTTCACAAAAAAGGTGTAAAGTCTTTTGATTACTCAAGAAAGACTTTACACCTTAGGTGATAAGTGATTGGCTACTTTTGGCTTTTTTCCTGGGCTACAGAATCAAGCAATTCAAATAATTCTTCTGTAGTATAGGTTTCTTTACCACTTTTTTTGATCTGTAATCTTAAATCATACAGTGTGGCGAGTTGGGTATCGGTTCTTTCTTTTTCTGTCATATCAATACTCACTTTCTATCACCGCCTTTCAAAGGAGATTTTGAGGGATT
>CALZMS010000228.1 GCA_945788595.1 uncultured Lachnospiraceae bacterium | reverse complement strand
CGGAAAAAAATGCTGAATGAAGCGATCGCGCTGCTGGAGACCATCGATGCAGATAAGAAGAGCGCCTGACGCAGGTCTGTCTGAAAACAGAATCGCTTCCACCCAATTGACAGGCGGAAGCGATTTTTGATCGTGCGAAATGTTTGTCTTTGTGAAGTGTATGCTGCTGAAATCAGTTTTCCATCTGGCGGGCCAGGAAGCAGGCGCCGATTTCTGCCACCTTCAGATCTGCATCACCCAGGGGTTTGCTGCCCTTCGGCAAGATAGTAATGGAACCGATCGGGTCGCCCTGGGAAATAATGGGGACCACGATCCGCATGTCGTTTAAGTAGCGATTTTTACTCTGAATGATCTGATCCAGATCGCTGTCCACCTTCTTTTCGCTGTATTCTTTTCTGGAAGGGCCGCATGCGGCAATGACCTGATCGGTATCAGAAACGATGACCGTACCGCCCAGGACCTGTGCTGCGGTTTCCGCATACTCCCCGGCGAACTGGCCAAGTTCACTGATGGGAGAATATTTTTTCAGGATTACCTCACCAGAATTACTGGTATAAATTTCCAATGGGTCGCCTTCCCGGATGCGCAGTACCCGCCGGATCTCCTTAGGGACGACCACCCTTCCAAGGTCGTCGATTCTTCTGACAATTCCCGTTGCTTTCATAAAAAATCCTCCATTTATCCAACGTTTCCGTTTCTGGAAATAGTATCTGTAAATGAAGGGCTTTTTATACTCTGAATACCTGGAATTACGCACTAAATTTCCTGAGGATTCGTTTCCTTTTCGTAGATGACAGCACAGGCTTTTCCCTGATTTTTTGCCTGATAAAGAGCTGCATCTGCCAGTTCAAAAATTTGCTGCGCATTGAAACCGGCATTGTTCTGAACAATACCACAGCTGATCTGCAGCAGGAAAGAAGTTCTTCCGGATTTCAGCATGTGGTTGATATCGTTCATTTTTTTCAGTACATCTTCCGGGTTTTCAAAAGAGATGACGGCGAATTCGTCTCCGCCGTATCGAAACACCGTTGTACCAAAGACATGGGTCAGTGCTTCTGCAATTTCAATCAGACACTGGTCGCCTTCCTGATGGCCGTAGGTATCGTTGATTGGTTTGAAATTATCCGCATCCAGCAGGGCCACCGTGTAAACCTGCGGTTCCTTTTCCAGCTTATCCATATAACTGTTCAGAGAGCGACGGTTGGAAATCTGCGTGAGACTATCGATACCAGCCCAGGCTTCCAGCTTCCGGTTCAGCATATACTGACGCCGGACAGAATTATAGTTTCTGATCTGTACGGCAATCATCACAACGAGAAAGATAAGCAGATTCAGTAAAAAGGAGAAGAACCAGCTTTCATGTACCAGATCTTCGGACACAGCAATCATCAATATGCTTGAGGAAGATGCCATGATGATGTAAAAAACGGGGCTCAGCACCAGGATGCTGCCGATGGCAGCCAGAATCGTCATGTAAGTGACAGGATAACCGCCGCCGCGAATGTCCAGTGCAGAAACCAGGGCACTCCAGAAAATCAGTACAAAACTGTAGATATAGGTGATGACCGCAACCAGGTGCAGTTTCTTTTCATCTTTCATCAGGTGCTGGGTGGAAAAAAACGTGAGCACAGTAAAGAAGAACAGAAAGACATACGAAGAAAAATACAGGATACGCCGCGGATCATGAAAATTGAAACGAAGCAGACCAAGTATCATCATAAGGATTTCCAGTGATGCGATCAGAAGCAGGAAGACTTTGTATTCCTTCCAGCCCTTTTTAAAACTGATTGTCAGAAGTTCTCTGCTGTTCATGGGATGTTTTCTCTTTCCTTTCTGTAAGATTGTCTGATACATAACAATAACCTTATATATTTTACACTATTTTAAGTAAAGAAGAAAGAGAAATCTTTGACTTCACCATTTATTCACCACATATTCAGTTGGAAAGTTGCTGCCAACTGTGGTATACTATTCAATTAGAAACACTGCGCAAAATATATCGTCAGGAGGATATTATGCTTTTTAAAAATATTACGGTTCTCAATGAAGATTTTGAAATAGAAAAAGATCGGTTTGTGCTGGTGGAAGACGGACGGATCGCGTCGATTGGAGATGATGCGCCGGAAGCTTACAGCGGTGAGGTTTATGATGGAAGCGGGAAGCTGATGATGCCGGGATTTTATAACGCCCATGCCCATTCCCCGATGACGCTGATGCGGGGCTATGGAGAGAACATGGTCCTGCAGGACTGGCTGAACAAGCGGATCTTTCCTTTCGAGGATAAATTGAGCAGCCCTGCGGTTTACTGGGGAACCATGCTGGCCATGGCAGAGTCCATCCGTTTCGGCATCGTTTCTACCAGTGACATGTACTATTTTATTGATGATATGGTAAAAGCTGTGGCGGACAGCGGTGCAAAAGCAAATATTTCCCGGGCAATTTCAAACTTTGACAACAATGATGTATGGAATCTTCCTTCTTTGCAGGAAATGAAGCGAACATATGAATCCTACCATAATGCAGAAAACGAACGAATTAAAATGGATATGAGCATTCATGCCGAATATACTTCCAATGAAACCGGTGTGCGGGCTGTGGCAGATTACGCCAGAGAAAAGCAGGCCAACATGCATGTGCATGTGTCTGAAACCAGACTGGAGCATGAAGAGTGCAAAGCACGCCATGGCGGCATGACACCGGTGCAGTATTTTAACAGTCTGGGCGCCTTTGACATGCCGACCACTGCAGCCCATTGCGTCTGGGTGGAAGGAGAGGATTTTGACATCCTGAAAGAAAAAGGCGTTACGGTGGCTTCCAATCCTGTGAGCAACCTGAAGCTGGCAAGCGGCGTCTGCAATGTGCCGGAGATGCTGCGGAGGGGAATCCGGGTCGCCATCGGTACGGACAGCGTGGCAAGCAACAACAGCCTGAATTTCTTCGAGGAGATGAAGGTATTCGCCATAGCATCCAAAATGTACTACAATGATCCTACTGCTGTTACCCC
>CALZMS010000227.1 GCA_945788595.1 uncultured Lachnospiraceae bacterium | reverse complement strand
TGTAAAATGGATATCTACGGTATCCATGACCGCCGTCTGCTCATCCATGATCAGATAAGAATTGTAGGACATACCATTCGGCACCTTGTACTGTCCCTCAAACAGGTCTACCTGATGGTCATTGACACCGATATAGGTGATCGCGTCTGTTACTCTCATAATGTTCCTCCTGTATACTTGTTATTTGTTTCCAACCAGTACTCACACTGTTTCTAACACACCTCATATAAACCGATTCTTCCGGCAATCAGTCCACCGATTTCAGACTTTCCACCATACTGATCTTTTTTAGCCTGCGTCTCAGCACTAGGCAAACCATGACAGTAAACAGAAGCGTCAGAATCAGCGAATAGATGTAACTCTGAGGATATATTATCCTGCCAAACATCATATTGGATACCTCCACCGTCACCACCACAAATCTGTGCAGCGCCGTGCCCACGAAAAGTCCGCACACAGCACCCAGCAGTGACAACAGGAACGTCTCCCGGAAAATATAGGCGTCCACCTCTCCTGCGTAAAAGCCAAGTACCTTGATGGTGGCAATTTCCCTCTGCCGTTCACTGATATTGATGTTAGTCAGGTTATATAATACCACAAATGCCAGAATTGCGGCACATATAATCAGTACAATTACAATAAAATCTATCTTACTCAGCATATTTTCAAAAGACCGAATGGATGCACCCATAAAATTGGCCGAGCCAACGCAGGAAAACTGATGCAGTGTAGTGATGACCTGATCTTCTTCGTTTTCCGGCACCTCACAAAGAACAGCAAGCGTTGTATACTCTGGATCTTCCCCGGCAGCCTCCCGGTAGGCCTCCCGGCCGATATACACGTAGGCCCGGATATAGTTTTCCACAATGCCGGTCACCGTAACCTCAAATCGCTTCTCGTCTCCATTTTCGATGGTAACTGTATCTCCCAGCTTAGCATCCAGCGTACTGGCCAGCTTTTCGGTCAACAACACGCTGTTTTCGTCAAAAGGCACGGTTTCCTGTGTTTCTCTGTCCCTGAAGGTCATAAACGAAGTAAACGTGGCCGCATCCTCCGGCACATCCAGATACACATCTTCCTGCAGTTCTCCAACAATAACTTTGCCCTGCTCCATATGCAATGCTGTATAGGACGCATCCAGCGTATCCAGATAATCGGTGACTTCTTTTTTTTCCTGAACAACCGTATTTTCCGCAAATCCCACTGTCAGGCCATACTTCTGCAGCTGTTCATACTGGACTTCCACAATATCGCTGATGGAATCCCGTATGCCAAAGCCGGTCACCAGAAGAGCTGTACAGCCCGCTATGCCCACCAGCGTCATGCAAAGGCGCTTTTTGTAGCGGAACATATTTCTCGCCGTCACTTTATGTGTAAAACGCATCCGGGACCACACCGGTTTTATGTATTCCAGCCATATCCTTTTTCCGGCTTTCGGAGCCTTTGGAAGCATCAGGCGGGAAGGACATTCTCTCAGGATACTGCCGCAGGCACTGACCGTTGCTGCCATAACACTGAGCACAGCGACGGCTGCCGCAGGAAGCGCATACACCGGCAAAAACGGTGTCTCTACCATGGGTAAGCTGTACATCATACTGTAGGCATTCCACAAAACCGTGGGGAACAGCACCTGGCCGATCAGGATACCGGCCACACTGCCGAGGATTCCCGCGGTTCCTGCATAGAGCAGATATTTTGTCAAAATAGCTCCCTTAGAGTAACCCAGGGCTTTCATCGTACCGATCTGCACCCTCTCTTCTTCTACCATACGAGTCATGGTAGTCAGCGCCACCAGAGCTGCCACCAGGAAGAAAAAGATGGGAAATACCTTCGCCAGAGCTGCCACCTTGTCAGAATTACCGTCTATGCTCACATAAGATGGATTGGTATTGCGTTTCAGCACATACCATTCGCTGGATTCCAGATCTTCGATCTCCTGCCGGGCATCAGTGATCTTTTCCTCTGCCTCTGCATAAGCTTCATCTGCTTCCTTTCGGCCATCGGCGTATTCTGTCTCACCGTCCTGATATTCCTTCAGACCATCCGCATAAGTCTGTTTTGCTTCTTCTAACTTTTCTTCGCTCTCACTGATTTTCTGCAAACCTTTTTTGTAGGAGGACAGGCCGCTTTCGTACTGTTTTTTTCCACTCTCGTACTGTTTTTTTCCGTTTTCGTATTTTTTTACGGCAGCCTCATAGGAATTTACCGCTGATACCATGGTTTCATAGTTCTGATCCCATTCTGCGATCTGTGTCCGAGCCTTCTCCACTTCTTCAGAAGATGCCAGAAGCATTTGCCTGCTGCTCTCTGTTTCTGCTTCCGCTGCTTCAAGCTGCTGTGAAGCGGCCTGAAGCTTTGCCTCGCCTTCGGCGATCGCCTGCGCGTATGCCGCCAGTTCTTCCTCCGGTGCTCCCGCTGCCGCTAATGCCTCATATGCCTGCTTCTGCTGTTCAAGTTCTTCCCGGCTAAGCTCCAGCTGCTCACGGCTCTGCTCCAGCTGAACCTGCGCGTTTTCCAGCTGCTTAATACCGCTGTCATACTGTTCAACCTGCGTTCTGGCCTCCTCGATGGCCTCTTTATTTTTCAGCGTTTCTCTGATCTTTGCAATTTCCGGTGCAGAAGCATCCAGTTGGCTTTTTGCGCTGTCCAGCTGTTTTTTGCTGCTGTCCAGTTCCTTTTTACTGCTGTCCAGCTTCGCCTTCGCCTCTTTCAGTTCTGCTTTGCCGTCGGCAATCTCTTTTTCTCCGTCTTTGATCTCCTTTTTTGCATCATTCAGTTCTTTTTTCGCATCATCCAGCTCTTTTCTGGCATCCGCAAGCTCAGCTTCGGTGTCCGCTTTTTTCTCCTGATACTCCTGTTCGGCCTCTGAGAGCTTATCCTCTGCCTCAGTCCGTATCTCCTGATCACGGACAGCAGCCCTCTCTTCTCCAAAGGTCTTCAAGCTGTCTCTGTCTGTATCGACCAATGTTTCATAGTCGCTTCCAAAGGTATACAGCTCCTTTGCATCCTTCAG
>CALZMS010000226.1 GCA_945788595.1 uncultured Lachnospiraceae bacterium | reverse complement strand
TTTCGGACAAACGGTTTTCAAGACCGCCTCGTTATGACCGCTTCGATACCTCTCCGTGCATCTCTCACAGAGACAATTGGTATTATATCAGCGGTTTATTCTGATGTCAACCATTTTTTTCATCTTTTTTTAACTTTTTTACAGCCGCCAAATGTAACGCTAACCTCCAGTTTCCCTACACTATTCCAGAACCCATCTTTTCACTATCATAGCGTAAAAGTCGTCTCCATTTTTCCTTCTTTTCTCTATATCTATTTTCACAGTAAATATTCTCCAAATCCCCCCCTCATCTACCACAGGGTGGATTATAGCCTGACAATGTGGAATTTACTGTTTTCATTTTTCTTACTGCGTATGTCCGTTTTTCACTCCATATTATTTGTACGCATCACACAGTATCTCTGCCAGAGGCAGATCTTCCGGTGTGGTGATTTTCAAATTATCGTAGGAACCTTCTGTCAGATGCACCGGACCTTTACTGCAGTATTCTACGCAGGATGCATCATCGGTCAGTCCCGCAGCTTCTTCTTCCAGAGCGCAGCGGTAGCATTCCCGGATCAGCGGCAGAGAAAAAGCCTGCGGGGTCTGTGCCTGCCACAGATGCGAACGATCCGGCGTATCTATAATATTCCTGCTTTCATCTGCTACTTTTATCGTATCCTTTGCCGGCACTGCAGCTATACAGGCCTGGAATTGCTGTACATCCTTATATAATCGCTCCAGTACTGCGTCAGCAAGAAACGGTCTGGCCCCGTCATGAATAAAGACATACTCTGTCTCTGAACAGGCTTTCAGACCTTCGTACACAGAATTACACCTTTCTTTACCACCGGCTACAATAGCTTTTACCTTTTGTATGCCATATTTTTTTACAATCTCTGTACGACAGTACCCGATCTCCTCCGGGGAGGTAACAAGAATGATCTCCCGGATAAACGGCTGCCTGTCAAACCGCCGCAGACTGTATGCCAGCACCGGCATTCCTTTGATCTCCAGATACTGTTTTTTTACGGCAGTTCCCATACGCTTACCGCTTCCGGCTGCCAGAACGATTGCACTACAGTTCATTGTCTTTCTCCCAACTGTAAATTCGGCACGGCATTAAGATCCCAGCCGTGTCTGGTTCCTTTGATGAACTCATAATACGCGGCTACACCTATCATGGCTCCATTATCCGTACAGAAAATCGGTGACGGATGGTAAAAATGGATGCCCTCCTTACGGCATGCTTCTTCCATACTGTTTCTCAGTGTACTGTTGGAGGCTACGCCTCCGGCAATTGCCACTTTATCCATGTGAAGTTCTTTTGCGGCATGGATAGCTTTCTCCGTCAGAGTATCCACCACATTCTTCTGGAAAGAGGCAGCCAGATCCGCAGCATTAAACTCTTCGTTCATCATTTTCGCCTTATTGATATAGTTTAATACGGCGCTCTTTAAACCGCTGAAGCTGAAATCATAGGGAGCATCTTCTATTTTTGTTTTCGGGAATACAATGGCGTCAGAATTTCCCTCTTTTGACAGTTTATCTATCTTCGGACCTCCGGGATAGCCAAGACCGATTGCCCTGGCCACCTTGTCAAAGGCTTCTCCTGCGGCATCGTCCCTCGTTCTTCCAAGGATTTCAAACTCGCCGTAATCCTTGACGACTACCAGATGGGTATGTCCTCCAGAAACGATCAGACATAAAAAGGGCGGTTCCAGATCCGGATTTTCTATATAGTTGGCAGATACATGCCCCTCAATATGATGCACGCCCACCAACGGAATATCCGCAGCAAAACAGATGGCCTTTGCCTCAGCCACTCCCACCAGAAGAGCACCTACCAGTCCCGGGCCATAGGTTACACCGATGGCATCCAGATCTTTCAGACCCACTCCGGCCTCTTTCAGGGCTTCTTCGATCACAGTATTGATTCTCTCGATATGTTTTCTGGAAGCAATTTCCGGCACTACACCGCCATATTCCTTATGAATATCGATCTGCGAAGAGATCACATTTGACAGAACAGTTCGTCCGTTTTTGATCACTGCCGCAGCCGTCTCATCGCAGGAGCTTTCCAGTCCCAGAATCAGTATATCTTTATCCATAACTTTACCTTCTTTTATTCTTCATCAAATGTCAGAGTAACACTTTTTCCGTCTTTTCCCAGATACGTCTCCGGGAAAATTTTGCGCACATCTTCCAGATAATTTTCCGGATACACCAGCGACGGGCTGAAATGGGTCAGCCACATTTCTGACGGTTTTGCCTGTACGGCCAGTCTCGCCGCTTCGTAAAAGGTCATGTGTTTGTACTCTCTGGCTTTTTTCTCTTTTTCCGGTTCTCCGTACATGCCCTCGCAGATAAACAAATCACTGTCTGCGGCATAAGATGCTATAGACGGGATGGGTCTGGTATCCGTAGTGTAAGTGACTTTAAGTCCCTTTCTGGCCGGGCCCAGAACCATATCCGGTGTAAATACCCTGCCGTCTTCCCCGGTGATCGTTTCTCCTTTCTGAAGTCTGCTCCAGTAAGGCAGAGGAATTTCTGCTGTTTTCGCTCGGGCAGCGTCAAATCTGCCGCCACGGGGGATCTCCAGACTATAGCCGTAGCAGATTACATTGTGCTGCACTTTAAATGCTGTAATATGATATCCATTGATTACAAGATGCTCTTCCGGCTCCGTCAGCTCATGATAACGGATCTCAAAAGGAAGCTCCGGTGCAATACACCGAAGCGCATTAACTACCCGTTCCAGTCCCCGGGGTCCCACCATGGTCAGCGGTTCTGTCCGTTCCGCATTTCCCATAGTCAGAAGCAGTCCCGGAAGGCCGCTGATATGATCCGCATGATAATGGGTAAAACAAATCACATCAATGGGCTTGAACACCCAGCCTTTTTTCTTTATGGCAATCTGCGTTGCTTCACCACAGTCGATCAGCAGATTGCTTCCATTATATCGTACCATCAGGGACGTCAGAAATCTTCCCGGCAAAGGCATCATTCCTCCTGTCCCAAGCAGACATACATCCAGCATATTTTGCTCCTTTAATTATT
>CALZMS010000225.1 GCA_945788595.1 uncultured Lachnospiraceae bacterium | reverse complement strand
GGTATCCAGATTATAATTTTCCGCAATCAGACGCCGGGTGTGCATGGACAGCCGGCATCCCAGAAGCAGTAACGTGGCTGTAGCACAGGCCATGATGCCCAGACCGCCCAGCTGGATCAGCACAAGGATCACACATTTACCAAACAGGCTCCAATGCAGGGCCGTAGGTACCGTCACCAGTCCTGTTACGCATACTGCCGATACAGCCGTGAATAAGGCGTCCGTCCAGTGGGTCGTTTCCCCCGGTGCATGGGATATAGGCAAAAGCAGAAGAAGAAAACCTATTAGAATGATCAGCCCAAAGCTCCCTGCAACGATCTGCTCTACCCGGAAACGCTGCAATCCTTTCTTTTTTCCATTCTCTGTCATAACAAACTTATCCCCTTTGCCGGCCAATTTCCGGTCCTTTTTCCACAATCCGGATGTTGTTTTCCCCGTACATGGCTTTAAGGCGGGCAAGAAGCTCTCCGTCTGCCTGCACGGTACGGCTGGCCGGCAGCCTTTTTACGGCTTTTTCTTTTTTGAGATACAATACTACCGCGTCACTGCCATCCGATGAGCGGAGCACTTCATATAGCTTCTGTACCTGATGATCATAGGTTTCCCTGTCGGCAAACTGGATCCAGAGCTCCCGTTTTCCGTCTTCGAAGGGTACGATTTTTTCACAGATCAGCTTGCTGGCTTTATCATCCTCCGCCGCTACACGGCCCCGGACAAACACCTTGGCCTCCTTCTCCATATAGTGGCTGTAATTTTCATAGTCCCTCGGGAAAACAACCACTTCCACACTGCCCAGCAGATCCTCGATGGTCAGAAATGCCATTACCTTGTTGTTCTTTGTGTATTTTATGGTTTTTTCTGCGATCAGGCCGCCGATAACCTGGATGGAACCGTCCGCAATGGTGGGCTGTCCCAACTCCTCGTCAGGCTGAAACTGGGCAGAAGTGGCTGATATCGTCTTTTTCCACATTGTCTCGTACTCCTGCAGAGGATGGCCGCTGACATAAATTCCAAGCACCTCTTTCTCATAGGCCAGAAGGGTTTCTTTATCATATTCCTCCACATCCGGAAGCGGTATATCCACCGTCTCTTTTGCCGCATCTCCCAGCCAGTCAAAAAGGCTCATCTGACCGCTCAAAGAATTTTTCTTTTCCTGCCCTACCTGCTCCAGAATCTGGGCATAACAGAGCATATACTGGTGGCGGTTGCCGCCAAAGCCATCCAGCGCGCCGGATTTGATAAAATTCTCCACTGTACGCTTATTGATTTCCTTGCCTGTGAGACGATCCGCCAAATCACGGATGGAGGTAAATGGTCCATTGGCCTCCCGTTCGGCCACGATAGCTTCCTGCACAGGCTTACCGATACCTTTGATGGCTGTCAGACCGTAACGAATAGCTTTTCCTTCCACGGAAAACTCTCCGAAGCTCCGGTTAATGTCCGGCGGCAGGATCTGGATCCCCATCTGGCGGCAGGTCAGAATATATTCGGAAATCTTCGCCGCATGGTCCACCACGGAAGTCATCAGCGCTGCCATGAATTCCACCGGATAGTAATATTTCAACCAGGCGGTCTGATAGGATACCACCGCGTAGGCGGCCGCATGAGATTTATTAAAGGCATATTTGGCAAAATCCGTCATATCGTCGTAGATCTTATTGGCCACCTGTTCGGAAATGCCGTTGCTGATGCAGCCCGGAACGCCCTCTTCCTCGTTGCCGTAAACAAAATTCTGTCGCTCTTTTGCCATGACGGCGGCTTTTTTCTTGGACATGGCACGGCGTACCAGGTCACTTCGACCAAGGGTATAGCCGCCCAGGTCACGCACGATCTGCATAACCTGCTCCTGGTACACGATACAACCGTATGTGGGCTCCAGAATGGGCTCCAGCTGCGGACAGTCGTAAGTGATCCGTTCGGGGTGCTCTTTTCCTTTGATATACTGCGGGATAAAATCCATTGGTCCCGGACGGTACAGGGAAATACCGGCGATGATATCTTCCAGGCTCTTTGGCTTTAACTCCTTCATAAAGGATTTCATGCCCGCGCTTTCCAGCTGGAACACACCCTCGCAGTTGCCTTTACCGATCATATCCAGCACTTTCGGGTCGTTGTAATCTATGTTATCCACATCGATAGTTATATGACAGTTTCTTTCCACATTACGCACAGCGTTCTGGATCACCGTGAGGGTACGAAGTCCCAGAAAATCCATCTTTAACAGCCCCAGCTCCTCCAACGTTGTCATGGTAAACTGGGTGGTGATGGAGCCATCGGATGCTCTCGACAGGGGCACGTACTCTTCTACCGCTTTCTGGGAAATGACTACACCTGCGGCATGCATGGAGGTATGCCGGGGCAGTCCTTCCAGACGGCGGGCCATATCAATAAGATAATGCACCTGTTCATCTTCTGTGTAGCTTTTTTTCAGCTCCGGATTCATCTCCAGGGCTTTATCTATCGTAATATTCAGTTCGTTGGGGATCATCTTGGCGATGGCATCACACTGGGCATAGGGCATATCCAGTACACGGCCCACGTCCCGGATCACACCACGGGCTGCCAGGGTACCGAAGGTGACGATCTGTACCACCCGATCCTTGCCGTATTTTCGCACCACATAGTCAATGACCTCCTGGCGTCTCTCGAAGCAGAAATCCACGTCAATATCGGGCATAGACACACGTTCCGGATTCAGGAAACGCTCAAACAGCAGATTGTAGCGGATGGGATCCAGCTTGGTGATTCCCAGAGTGTAGGAAACCAGACTTCCTGCCGCGGAGCCACGTCCCGGGCCCACGCTGATGCCCTGGGATCTGGCATAATGGATAAAATCCCATACGATCAGGAAGTAATCCACGTATCCCATCTGTTTAATCGTAGAAAGCTCATAATTCAGCCTGTCTGTAAGCTCCTGCGTCACCGGCTGATATCGCTCTTCAAGCCCCTCAAAACACAGCTTATTCAGATATTCCCAGGAAGTATATCCCTCCGGCACATCGTATTTTGGCAGCTTCGTTACACCGAACTCGATCTCCACGTTG
>CALZMS010000224.1 GCA_945788595.1 uncultured Lachnospiraceae bacterium | reverse complement strand
CCAGCGCAAAGATTCGGTTTTGAGGGCTTCCGGCTGCAGTCTGATCATATCACCGACTAAAAAGTTGCCGGAAAAAGACGGGGTCTTTATCAGAACACACTCCCCCGCTTTCTGAGGAAATCTTCCCTCCAGAAGTTCTGGACTGTTTACCATCTCATCGACATTTTCTGTATAATCAGCGGCATGAAGCCTTGCCACCTGATTCTGTCCGTCCGGATTATCCGCCAGCACATCCTTCTGATATACTGCCGTTACCCTCTCAATCTCCGGCCGTTCCTCCATGGCCTGGGTGTCTGCTTCCGTCAGTCCCATCGTCCCTTTGATATCCAGGTCAAAAAAATTATGTGCATCATAGTAGCCATCTACAGAAGTACGGATATCCGGCGATGTACATAAAAGGCCCACCAGGAATCCCACGCCCAGGGCCGTGATCAGAAAAATCGCCAGGAAACGGCTGAAGCTCTCTTTTATTGTGCGAAAAACCATTCTCCAGTAGTTCTTTTTCATTGTTTCTTCCTCTGTAACTGTAACATTACGTCCTCCGTCATTTTACCATTCGATCTCATCTGCGCTGACCGGATGGGGATTCATCTGCATATCCTGCACTCTGCCGTTTTTGATCCGGATCACCCGGTCCGCCATGGGACAGATCGCCTGATTGTGGGTAATGATAAATACGGTTTTTCCCGTCTCTTTACAGGTATCGTACAGTAGCTTCAGGATCTGCTTGCCGGTCACATAATCCAGGGCACCCGTGGGCTCATCACAGAGCAGAAGCTTGGGATTTTTGGCAATGGCCCGGGCAATCGATACTCTCTGCTGCTCACCGCCGGACAGCTGTGCGGGGAAATTCTGCATTCTGTCTTTCAGACCAACCTGAGCAAGCACTTCTTCCACAGGAAGGGGATGATCACAGATTTCTGAGGCCAATTCCACATTTTCTTTTGCCGTCAGATTCTGCACAAGATTATAAAACTGAAAAACAAAACCCACATCCTTTCTTCGGTATGTAGTCAGCTGCTTTTCTTTCAGTCCTGCAATATTGCTGCCATCGATCCATATTTCCCCTTCGTCACAGTCATCCATGCCGCCGAGAATGTTCAGTACCGTCGTCTTTCCGGCGCCGCTGGGTCCCACGATGACCACAAGTTCTCCTTTTTCTGCTTCAAAGCAGACATGATCTGCCGCAGCAATCTTTGTTTCCCCGTTCTGATAATATTTGCAAACATTTTTAAAAGAAATAAACGCACACATAGCAACCTCCTGATCAGCCATTTTGTCTTTTTTCTGATCCGCAGATAATGTTACTTATATTATAGCAGACAGCCGGTTTTCCGGGCAGAAACAGTATATAAAAGTTTTGTTAAAAAAATAAATTCTTCCCCCTTTTCCCACAGCTATGCTATACTGTTCTCCAGTATACTAAGGGAGGAAACTGTAATTATGAATAGTCTTTTCAACATTGACAGCCCCATTATGACTTTTCTGAACCGTGTGGCGGATATTGTCATTCTCAATATTCTGTATGTGGTGTGCTGTCTCCCCATTTTCACTGTGGGCGCAGCCACATCAGCCCTGTACTATCAGGTAATGAAAATGTCCAAAAACGAAGAAAGTTACGCATTCCGGGGCTTTTTCAAAGCCTTTAAGGAAAATTTCCGAAAAGCTACACCGGCCTGGCTGATCCTTCTGGTCATCGGCATTCTGCTCTGTATGGATCTGTACATTGCACCAATGATGGGAAACGAAATGATCAGCAACATTTTCCGCTGTGTCTGCTTTTTTGCGATGCTGATGTGGATCATTGCTTTTTCCTATACGTTTCCGCTGTTTTCAAAGTTTGAAAACACGATCAAAAACACGATGACCAATGCGCTGCTGATGGGCATCCGTCATCTGCCGTTTACTCTGATCATCGTTGTTCTGAATCTGACCCCTGTGCTTGCTGTCCTTTTTCTGACACAGTTTCTGCCGTTGGAACTTCTGCTCTTTCTGATGCTCTGGTTTTCCACTGTAGCCTATATCAACGGCATGCTGTTTCATCGTATCTTTGCTCATTATATTCCGGAAGAAGAAGCACCTTCGCCGGAACTGTCTGAGATCTGTACTGAAGAAAATACTGAGGAATGAATCTTACCGTCTGTACATGGGAATTTTCCCTATACAGACGGTAAATTTTTTTAAATAATTCTTAGGATTTGCTAAAGAACGTTGATTTTTCAAAAAATGGTATTATAATGCGTATAGCGAGAATACTAATAAAGAAATGGAGGTTCGTTTATGTGTCAGTTCAAATCCTTTGCTCAAAAATATCCGCACTGGCGGATGCTCTTATACTGGCCCGTATTTGGTCTGCTGTTTTTACTGGCAGAACGGGGAAATCTTTCAGCTACCTACTACCAGATGCACTGCGCACTAGACGATAAGATCCCATTCTGCGAGTTATTTCTTTTGCCGTATCTGTTCTGGTTTGTTTATATGATCGGTATGGTGGTCTACCTGTTTTTTACGGACGGTGAAGAATTCACCTATTTCATGAGGTTTATTATTCTGACGTATTCTGTCGGATTGATCATGTTTTATCTGTTTCCCACATACCAGACGCTGCGTCCGGTTACCTTTGAAAGAGATAATATCCTGACGCAGATCATGGCCGGTTTTTATCAGTTTGATACAAACACCAATGTATGTCCTTCTTTGCATGTGGTCGGTGCTCTGGCCGTTACGTTTGCAGGGCTTCACAATCCCCGGCTGAAATCTGTTTTCTGGAAATGCTTTTTTATCCTGGAAGGTTTTCTGATCAGCATTTCCACTGTTTTTGTCAAACAGCATTCTCTTCTGGATGTAGCTGCCGGATTACTGATTTCTTTAGGTGCATGGTACCTGGTATACGGCAGAGAAAGCATACAGGAACTGCAGCATGCGCTGCACTCTAATACATAAGCAGCATTGAATTTTATTAATTTTATTTATTTTTCAAAAAAGTGTTGACAATTCACTTAACCCTATGTATAATAGCTTTTGTCAGTTGCGAGAGCGATTGACAAG
>CALZMS010000223.1 GCA_945788595.1 uncultured Lachnospiraceae bacterium | reverse complement strand
ATTCACACAGCTGTTTCCCATACGGTCAATGATATGCAGAATCGCTGTGAAAGGTGTTGTGAGACTGGCAGCACATTTGCCCTGCGCTACCCTTGCCATATGGGATTTTCTCATAAGGATATCCAGATCCATGATCACTTCTTTCTGTCGCAGGATTTCTCCGGCCTTATCACTTTCTCCGGTACTCATGAGTGAGGTGGTCTCCATATACATTTTCCTGATCTGGCGCAGACTCTCTTCCAGCTCCTGCATAGCCTCATCAGTAAACGCATACTTTTTCTCTATTTTATCCGCAATGGAATCGGCCAGATCTTTGCACAGAAAACCGATTCTGCCTATATCACTGAGCACATACATAATGCGGGCTGCATGAGTGGCCTGTTCTTCCGTAAGTACACCTGCGGAAAACAGATCTGCCAGGTAATCTGTGATTTTTTCTGACAATATTTTTGCAGACTCTGTCTGGTGACGAACTGCTTCTATCAGCTCCTGATTTTCTGTTTTAGCCACCTCTGCCACATTCTGAAGCGCATCACTAACGATTTCACTGCAATGCAGCACCTCTCTGGCTACCAGCTGCAGGGATGCTGCCGGCTGATTGATCAGTTTATGATCAAGATACAGCGGATCGGGCAATTCTTTCCGGTCGTTTTTGCCATCCGGTATGCGCATTGGCTATCTGACGAGAAATGACTTCCACCTCCGGTCCCTGGGGTGAAATTCTCTGGATCAAAGCTGCATAGGGCTTTACAAACCAGATAAATACCAGTGATCCGGAAATATTGAAAATATAGTGGGCAACCGCCGTTCTTCTGGCGTCCTTGGACTGTCCGATACTTGCCAGAAGCGCAGTTATCGTTGTACCGATATTATCTCCCAGAAGAATAGGCAATGCCCCTGCCAGTCCTATGATACTGGTAACGCCATCCGGACCTGCCTGAGAAGCGAAATTCTGCAAAACAGCGATCGTCGCACTACTGCTTTGTACCACCAGGGTCATCACCGTACCCAGAAGCATACCAAGAACCGGAATATCCGCAACCTTACCGATCAGATCCGTAAATACCGGGCTGGAAGCCAGCGGTTTCATCACATCACCCATGGTCTCAATTCCGAGAAACAGAAGACCAAAGGCAAATATAGTTTGTCCGATACTCTTTACTTTCTCTGACTTTGTCACGAAGGAAATGATAAATCCCAGGAAAATAAACAGGAAAATATAATCGCTGATTTTAAAGGCTATGATCTGCGCAGTCATTGTGGTACCGATATTGGCACCAAAAATAATGGAGATCGCCTGGGGCAGGCTCATCAGCCCCGCACTGACAAAACCGATCGCCATAACCGTTGTAGCACTGCTGCTCTGGAGCACCGCTGTTGTCAGTGCACCAGCCAGAACTCCCAACACCGGATTTTTTGTCAGAAGTGCGAGAATAGATTTCATTTTATCGCCTGCTGCTTTTTGTAAATTTTCACTCATCAGATTCATGCCATAAATAAAGATGGCCAGTCCTCCGAAGAGTCCAAACAGTATTTCCATAGTCTCTTTCATCGTTTATCCTCCCGTAATGTTTTACTGATTAAGTTCTTCCCAGCTTTGTATCTCTCCGGTAAAAATGCGTTTCAGATTTTCCAGTGAAATATCCTCAAGGGGATTATCCGCATTAACAATGACTGCGATCTCATCCTCCGCAATGGCTTCATAGTTCAGCAATTCCTGCTCATAATCTTTCAGATCCCTGGAGGACATACCGATATCAAATGTTCCCTCCATTGCCTTCGTAAGTCCATCTGTAGAATCTGACGCTTCCACAGTAATCACGACATTGGGATTATACGTCATATAATCTTTCGCCAGTTCTTCCATCAACGGTGTTACAGATGTAGAACCGCCAACCGTAATATGACCTTTCTGTTTACCGGATAAAAAGCTGCTGTTTTTTGCTACGGGTGTGTACGATTCTGCCACAATTTCCTGTCCTGCTCCGTGAATGTATGTCAGGAAATCCTGTTCCGGTTCACTGAGTTTTCCGGAATAGGCCAGATAGAAAGTACGCTGCAGCGGATAGGTTTTCTCGCCTTCTCCGACCTTTTTTCCATTGATGGCGAGAGTTTTTATATTCTCTGCATTTTTCAAAGCACCAAGAGAAACATATCCGATAGCGGATACATCGTTCTCCGCAACAGCCATCACCGCCTCAGCATTGTCAGCGATCTGTGCATCGGCCGATGTAAGATCCGTCCTGCCCTCGTCATTTTTCTGAAAATCCGCCAGCTCAGCAAAAGTGCTTCTCGTGCCGGATCCCTCTTCTCTGGAGACAATATGTATTTTCCCCAGCTGATCGAGACCCTCTGTAAACTGTTTCGACGTCTCTGCCTCTTTCTGCGAACCGCATCCGCTGACGATCAGGACACTGAAAATACCCGTCAGAATCATTATTCTTCTTACTATTTTCATATTTTTCTCTTTTCTGTTTTGTTTTTCAAAATAGCCTCCTTTATTACATCAGTAAAATGTAAAATCTCTATCAAATATACCAGGCGATTTTTGTAAAACTTAAAAGAAATCGTATCTGTTCAGTACCTTCACAGATACAATTCGCAAACCCATGAAAAGAGGGGCATCTGCCCTAAACAGCAGATGCCCCTTTTTCATATATATCCTCTATGCTTTACATCGGACAGCTTCTTCCTTCATGTCTGTCCATATCACCCTTCACATACCGGGCATTAAATTCCATATTTATGTCGCGAAGTTCCCTTTTACCGTCAATATAATCCTCATACATTTCTGCAAGACCAGCCATGCAGCCGTCACAGACGGACATGTTGCCCAGGGATTCCTCCACAATTTTCTGACGTTCTTCTCTTGTGGTTTCGCTGATCAACAGACGCATAAATGCATCTCCTTTCCTACTGCTAACGTCTCTTGCTATACAAATGAACCGGCAGAAATGCCTCTGCCGGTTCGCCATAAACGTTGATTTTTATCAGATATTCAGCAGATCGCTGTAAACCTTCAGTGCACCGTCTGTCTCATGAGCCAGTACCTTCTTGGCCAGTA
>CALZMS010000222.1 GCA_945788595.1 uncultured Lachnospiraceae bacterium | reverse complement strand
TCATCCGGTACACATTTGTCATGGTTTCGTTGGCAATGACAGGAAAAAGATTGGCGGTGTTGTCTAGCTTGCCCCAGCCTACCTCTTTTTTTCTGTTCTTTTTTTTCATATATCTGTCCTTTTCTAATTATCTGTCTTTTCTGGCTGCCGCAGATGTGCAAATCCGTCCTATATTTTTCCCTTCAAGTATATGAGTTAATCCCTTTTTTGTCCAGATACAGTGCTGTAAATCCCATGGAAAAACCATGCTTGCTTCCGGATCTATTGCCGGCAAAACAAGCAGGCATGTCCAAAAGAGGACCGTGGGCACCCAGAAAGTGGACGTGGTACTATGAAACCAATAGAAAAAGTCCCGTCTGCATATTATTTACAACAGCAGACGGGACTTTTCCTGTGTTTTGTGTTTGTGTTTTATGTTTTGTGTTTATTATGCTTTTTGCACAAAGCTCCTGTGAGCTTTATACCAGTTTTGAAAGTTCAATACCCGTTTGGAGAGAGCAGCGATTACTGTACGATCACGCCATCCTCATCCCACAGATCATGCCAGTCCTTAGCGCCCGGCCACAGGAATACCTGGCCTTTTACCAGACGGTTATTAGCTTCCAGAGTTTTGATCTTAGCCATCTCTTCTTCTGTCAGCGGATCGCCGTCGATGGTGCTTCCCAGGTTGCTTGTGTACTCAGCTTCCCATACGGAGAACGGAATCGGAATAGCTCCTCTCTGAACAGCCCATTTCAGGCAGATCAGTGCCGGATGGCAGTTGTGAGCAGCTGCGATCTCCTGCATGATGGGAGTCTTCATATCGGCGATATCGCCTGCTTCCATATCACGCTCCGGTCTCTGCGGGGAACCAAGGGGCATGAAGCCTACCGGCTGAATACCATGACCTCTCAGATAATTGAATACTTCTTCCTGCTGGAAGCACGGATGCTCCTCAAACTCGCACATGGCCGGTTTGATGCGGCACAGCGGCAGAACAGCTTCCAGTTTCGGAATAGTCATACTGGACATACCGATACCTTTTGCCAGACCCATGTCTACCAGACGCTCCAGCTGTCTCCATGTCTTCATGAAGCGCTCAACAGAGAACGGTTTGGAATCCGGGTTACGGGAATCCACATCACAGTGCGGTGCATGATAGTTCGGGAATGGCCAGTGCAGGAAGTACATATCTACGTAATCCAGCTTCAGGTCTTTTAAGCTTTTTGCCAGAGCGATCAGGATATCGCCGTCTCCGTGCATATCATTCCATGCTTTGGTCATAATGAAGAGATCTTCTCTCTTGCAGAGACCATCGCGGAATGCCTGCTGGAAAACGTCACCGATCATTGACTCATTGCCGTAGCAGGCAGCACAGTCGAACATTCTGTAACCGGCTTTGATAGCACCATAAACAGCATCAGAAACCTGCTCAGCTGTAAAACGGTCAGAGCCAAAGGTTCCCATACCGATACAGGGAACTACCTGTCCATTGTTTAACACGATTTTCGGAATTGCATCCGGATTGATTGTACCCATAGTAAAAATCCTCCTTAATAATGTTTTACTTTAAACCGCATATATGCGGGTATAGCTCTTAAAGTTCCTCTATCTCCACCTGCGGATAGATTCTCTCCATATCTTCTTTAACAAAGAAGCCTGTCTCCTCACGAAGAGCTGCTGCAGCGGAAATAGCGCTTGCCTTCTTCAGTGTATCTTTTACAGATAAGCCTTCGCTTAAGCCAAGAGCAAATCCGGCAATCATGGAATCGCCGCAGCCTACTGTGTTGACGGCATCGATCTTCGGTACTCTGGCTCTGAAGATACCTTCATCACTGACTACGAAGGAACCGTCGCCTCCAAGAGATACAGCTACGATCTCAACACCACTGTCATGTACCTGCTTAGCTGCATCCAGCATATCCTGGAAATCGTCACAGCTTTTGCCGGTCAGCATGCGGATCTCATCGATATTCGGCTTGATCATAGTGGGTTTTGCCTGGATACCAAGCTCCAACAACTTTCCGCTGGTATCCAGGATCACCTTTTTACCGGCATCCTTACAAATTTTAACCAATGTCTGATAAGCATGTCCATCCAGTCCCTTTGGAACACTGCCGGACATAGCCACTACATCAGCCTCTTTGACCAGTTCTTTAAATTTTTCAACAAAACCTGCAAAATCTGCCTCACTTACAGTAAATCCCGGCTCCAGATACTCTGTCTGCACATGGTTTACCGTATCCCAGATATTGATACAGGAACGACTTTCTCCATCTACATGGTAAAAAGCACTCTCGATGCCAAAGGGCTTTAAGGACTCAACAATATAGTTTCCGGCATGTCCCCCCACAAAACCGGTAGCTACAACTTTTGCTCCGGCAATGGATGCCGGTTTGGAAACGTTAAGTCCCTTTCCGCCCGGAGTGTATGTACACTCTTTTACGCGGTTTACCTCGCCCATAGCAGCGCCTTCTACCACGTAACGTTTATCTATTGATGCATTTAATGTTACTGTCAGGATCATATTTATGCCTCACTGTCGATCAGGATCTTACCTTTTACGGTGCCCGGTGTTTTGAACATTTCAAAAGCTTCATCGATCTTGCTTAACGGAATGATTTTGAAAGTGAAGGAATCATCCAGCTTCAGATCTCCGGTAGCAAAGTAGTGTGCTACGCAATCCCACTCATGTCCCGGGAACGGAGCACTGTAAGACATCCAGGAACCAGTCAGGTTGAACTCTTTACGGTTCATGTTCTCCCATTCTTTCACAGTGAATGTCAGCTCTTTGGTCGGTGTTCCGATAAAGCATACATCTGCTTTATTTGCAGCCAGCTCGAATGCCATCTTCATAGTGATGGTATTTCCTGCTGTCTCAAATACATAATCGAAGCCTTTGCCGTCTGTCATAGCTTTTGCTTCTGCCATGAAGCCTTCTTTCAGAGTATTCACACCGGCAGTAGCGCCAAGACGCATACCCAGCTCCAATCTTTCGTCTACGATATCAAATACAACGATCTTCTTTGCGCCAAAGATCTTTGCCCACTGCAGTGTCAGCATACCGATGGTACCGCCGCCCAGGATA
>CALZMS010000221.1 GCA_945788595.1 uncultured Lachnospiraceae bacterium | reverse complement strand
GAGCAGCTCGGCGGCTTTTTGCAGATCATCGGTGATGGTTTTTTCCGTGTACACGTGTTTTCCTGCCAGCAGTGCTTTTTTGATCAGATCATAGTGGGTTCCCACCGGGGTCAGTATCACGACCATATCGATCCGGGGATCTGTAAGCATTTCTTCTACCGCGCAGTCTTCCAGGCCGTATTCTGCAGCCTTTTTTCTCGCATTTTCCCTGTGTTTTGCCGTGATGGAAACCACTTCCAGCTGATCAAATCTGTGGACCATATTCTGAAGATAAATATCGCTGATAGCGCCTGCGCCGATGACACCTACACGCATTTTCTGTTCTGTTGTCATACTTTTCCTCCCGCTGCCCGCCTTGTATGACAGGCAGCGATTTTTTTTACAGATACTGGGTATATTCCAGACGTTCCTTGTTCGGTCCCTCTGTCAGGAAATACTTGATTCCCTTGTCCCAGAAGGGAAGGAAGGTGATCTCCTCAAGAATTTTTACGCCCAGGCCGGTGATATGCGCATAGGCTGCATCGATATCCAGCACGTTCAGAGCAATATGATCTACCACACCGGTTACCTCGCTGACCTGATCAGACTCGTAGGTCTCGATGATCAGATCGTTCCATTTCAGAAAAGCCACTCTGTTCTCTCCGTTCATGGTCTCATGTACCAGTGTAAAACCGATCATCTGATAATAGGCAATGGTTTTGTCAATGTCCTTTGTGGGGATGCCCAGATGCTGCAGTCCTGTCAGGTTATCTTTCCATTCCATAGTGATTCTCCTTTTCGCTTTCTGTGCAGACATGGATAATTTGTCTGCTGTTATTTGAAGCATACCATATTTCCGGAAATATGCAATTCTTCTGGAGAAATTATCGTATATCCATTAAGTACGCTGTATTTTACTCTTATGAAAATATGACACATAACACATCAGTTTTTATGAACTTCAAGCTGTTTTACGAAAAATACCAAGTCACTTACTGGCTTATTTTTATATTATTTTTCATACAAGAGTCCGCTAAAAGATGAACTTTCCTATAAAGTTAAAAGGCCCGGAATGTTTTCCTGCATAAAACAGTCCACACATTCCGGGCCAGCAACTTATATAACACTATACGATTTTACGATATTTGATAATTTACTGCGCCAACAGCACAATCTTCTGTGCTGACAGCATTTCATCCCGCCATACCATACAGGTGGTACCCTGCTGAATATCCTCGATAGTTACCAGATTTTTTGTAAGATAAGGCAGGATCTCACAGGTTTCCGGTACCAGATACTGCTGGCCATTATCGGTTGTCAACAGATAGACGCCATCGGACTGCTGCTCCATCTGAGTCACTGTCACGAATTCCGGCACCCGCAGACTGTCCGGAATATCACAGAATACGATCTCGGCCGTTACCTGGGGCGGCAGGCTTAAGGTCATGGTCTGTCCGATATAGGCAAATACCGCATCATCCACTTCTATCTCAGTCAATTCCTCTGGATAAGCGTTTTCGCCGTCAAGAACCTTTGTATTTTCCGGATCGATCTGCAGAGTCAGCTCACCGCGATAACCATTTTCGGAGCGGTTGTCGATGGTGATACTGTTTTCATTTACTGAGAGTACCGGACCCCATACTCTGACATAGGCAGGCATCAGTGCATCATTTCCCTGATTTGCCGTCCCAGTCTGTGCATTATCTGTATTCGCTGTATTTTCTATATTTGCGGTGTCCTGTTCAACGGTGGAGCCGGTCTGTGTTTCTGAAACGGTTCCTGCCGAATTGGATGACATCTGCGAATCGGATGCATTTTCAATCTGTGATGTTGGGGCAGTATTGCCTGTTACCGATGAGCCGGAATTCTGAGCTGCTGCATTGTTCTGCGCATTTTGGCCACATCCGGCAAGTATACCGCCAAGCAGTAAAAGTGTCATACATTTTCTTACTTTCATGTCGCATTCTCCTTTTTTTGTGTTGTGGGGTTATCATACTATAGCATGCCCGGTTTTTCGGTAAAATAATCTGACTCGTATTTTTCAAGACATTCCGCACGTGTTTTCATAGCTTCTGCCTCCATATTTAAAAATAAGTCCGCATTTTTTACTGTTTTGCGGATATTTTTCTAAATTATACTGTATATAGATTCATCCATCAAGAAATCATTAAGGACAGTGTTTTCTATTTTTATTGGACCTTGCGGTCTAAAAAACGGATCAATATCTCTAAAAAATATCAATCCGTTTTATCATGATATTAAATTAAAATCGCTGCCATGGCCGGCTGGTTTTCAAAGCCACTGGTGACAGATAAAAAGCCGCCATTCCCCGCTTCCCAATGGTCACCGAGATAATAAGCAGACACTTTCTACATGGGCGGTGTGGCAAAACTGGTCCACCGGCGTCACAGCCTTAAGCACATATCCGTCCTCCGCCAGAGTTTTAACATCTCTGGCCAGCGTTGCGCTGTCGCAGCTTACGTAAACAACACGCTTTGGCCGCATTTTCAGGATCGTATCCAGCACGGCCTGGTCGCAGCCTTTGCGGGGCGGATCCACTACGATCACGTCAGCGTAGATCTGATGCTTCTCATACTGCTTCGGCAGCACATCCTCTGCCTTTCCCACAAAGAATTTTACATTATGTATATTATTTAACTCTGCATTCTTTTTTGCATCTTCTATAGCATCCGGCACAAGCTCCACGCCATAAACCTTCTTAGCCTCTTTTGCCAGGAAAAGGGAAATCGTACCGATACCGCAATATATATCCCACACTGTCTCCTGACCGGTCAGCCCCGCATATTCCAAAGCTTTCTGATACAGTTTTTCTGTCTGTACGGGATTCACCTGATAGAAGGATAAAGGTGAAATGCAGAATTTTACATCACCGATCTGATCGGTGATATAGCTTTCTCCACGGATCGTGCGCACCTGCTCGCCCAGGATCACATTTGTCTGATCCATATTGGTATTGAGCATAATACTGGTCATACCCTCAATCTCCATAAGGCTGTCTGCCAGAGCTTCTTCTTCAGGGATCTTCGTACCATTGACCACAAGGCAAACCATGATCTGCTTGCTGGTA
>CALZMS010000220.1 GCA_945788595.1 uncultured Lachnospiraceae bacterium | reverse complement strand
CCCAAATATATGGTTCTTTTCGTTTTTTCCTGTACAAAAATTGGCTGAACCGACAGGATATTCCCGCAGCCAGATCAGTCTCTTACTGCCTGATCAGCAGGTGATCCGGCCAATTCCAGACAATTACGAAAAATCCTTGTCTGTCATGCCGTCCTGCTTCAGCATACTCTTCATCACATTGATGTCTGAAGATATATCCCAGGCTTTCTCTTCAAAAAAGCTGTCCAGAAGCTTCTCAAAAGCCTCGTTAATCGTATCCAGTGTCTCTTCGATCTCTCTTTTGGTACGGGAGATATTGTCTCCCTCCACCGGCTGGGCATCCAGCTCCTTATATGCCTCCACCAGCTTAGCTGTGGTCGGAAGATAATAGTTCATGAATTTTCTTAAATCTTCTGCCAGCTCCGGCTGTTTTTCTACCTGATTAAAAATCCTGGTCATGATCTCTTCCAGGCGATAAAGTTTTGCTGAAATCTCTTCACCGGGAATAGCATCATTACATTCCCGAATATGACGGATATAGGATCTTCCTTCCTTTAATAGCCTTCGGCTTTCTTCGGTCATACGGGGATTACTGTAGATTTTTTCTTCTTCAGCTTTTCTTTGTGCTTCTCTTTCTTCCCGCTGTTTCATAGATTCCTGGGCTAACAGATACTGCTCGTACACAGCATCTGTTCCGAGAAATGTAGTCAGCTTTTCATCAAAACGTCCCTCCCGAAAGAGGCGGTCATCGATCATTTTCTGCAGATCTTTCAGAACAAATTTCTGTTTTTTCCCTACGGCATCTGCCAACTCATCTACCGTACAGTAATCTTTGCCGGTAAGCTTTTGTACGTATTGTTTGTAGCGCTTTGCCCGGCCTCGCTTCATCACTCCCTTCAGACCCACGCCCAGGGATGCCAGCGTCAGCACACCAAAAACTGAGGCTCCCACCACCACTGCGCCGACCATACCGGCCACTGCGGAAACCGCCGCACTGCCCATCAAAAGCAGGACGTTCAGTCCTGCCAGAGGGAATCCGACACACTCCATCACCAGTCCTGACGTATATCCCGGTACATTTCGCACATAGGCGGTGGGTAAATTGGTGCTGCCGGATGCAGATGCAGACGTTTTTTTCTGCCGATCAGATGCCCGGTGCGGTTCATTGGGAGTCTTATGTGAATATTTCCCGGAACTTGCGTATTTTGTCCCCGGTGTATCCACGGACCAGTAACTGGCATCCCCTCCACCGTTTACTGCATTTCGGATCGTCCGGCTTAAGTTGGAATAATCTTCACTGTTTACCGCATCCTGTACACTGTTCAGAATCTGTTCTCCTATATTAAAAACATCCATGCTGTCTCGTCCTTATTGTTTTCTTACATATCGGTCAAATTCATATTCCAGATCAAAATAGGTCTGTTCTTCACTGTTTCCTGCCAGTTCCCATTCCGGATTGCTGTCAAGATCCGGGAAAAAGGCGTCTGCCTCATAGGTAAAATGAATCTTTGTAACAAATACGATGTCGCAATAGGGCAAAAACTGCTGGTATACACTGTCTCCGCCGATACAGTAGACCATATCCTTTGGATACTCTTTTACTGCTTCCAGCGCTTCTTCCACACTGTGTACGACTGTGGCATCCTTTACCGTATAGGATGGGTCTCTGGTCAATACGATATTTTTTCGGTTCGGCAGTGGTCTGCCTCCCGGAAAGCTTTCCAGAGTCTTTCTTCCCATGATGACCACTTTTCCGGTGGTCTCGTTTCGGAAAAACTTCATATCCTGGGGAATGCTGACTAACAGTCGGTTATCTTTTCCGATCCCCCATTTTTCATCTGCTGCTACGATTGCTCTCATATAAGCTCCTTTTCTTGTGCTGCTGTTTAGTATTACTTCTGCTTTTCGCCATTTTTATGCTTCTGTATCTTTATACTGCTGTTTTCTTATATTTTTTGCTGTAGATTCTTTATATAGCTTTTTTATACTGCAGTTTTCTTATACTGCTATTTTCTTATACTGCTACAGGAATATTTTTGATCTGCGGACCGGTCACGTAATCCTCCACATGCAGATCATCTACGGTAAACTGGTAAAAATCCTTGACTTCCGGATTCAGCCATACCTTCGGCGCCGGATGTTCTTCTCTGGTGATCAGTTCTTCAATCAGCGGAATATGACGGTCATAGATATGGGCATCGGCGATCACGTGTACCAGTTCTCCGGCCTCCATATCGCACACCTGGGCGATCATCATAAGAAGCAGGGCATACTGGGCTACGTTCCAGTTGTTGGCGGTAAGCACATCGTTGCTTCTCTGGTTCAGGATGGCATTCAGAGTCAGCCTGTCTTTACCTTTTTCCTTTGTCACGTTAAATGTCATGGAATAGGCGCAGGGGTACAGACCCATCTCATGAAGATCCTGATGTACGTAGATATTGGTCATGATACGGCGGCTGTAGGGATTGTGTTTCAGATCATAAAGTACCCGGTCCACCTGATCCATCATACCTTCTTTGTACTGATGCTTTACGCCCAGCTGATAACCGTAGGCTTTACCGATGGATCCGTTTTCGTCGGCCCAGCTGTCCCAGATATGGCTGCCCAGGTCTTTGATGTTGTTGGATTTTTTCTGCCAGATCCAGAGGATCTCGTCAAATGCGTTTTTGAGTCCTGTTTTTCTAAGGGTCAGAGCCGGGAATTCTTCCCGCAGGTCGTAACGGTTGACTACGCCGAAACGTTTTATGGTATAGGCAAAGCTTCCGTCGTCCCATTTTGGTCTTACTTTTTCGCCTTCTGTGCTGCAGCCGTTGTCGAGGATGTCACGGCACATAGTTTTGAATATTTTGTCTGCTTTGCTCATTTGGGGTCTCCTTTTTTGTGTATGATAAAGTATGTGATAGTTTTCGGACATTATATTCTATTATAGTATAAGAGGGGGAGGGTTGCAATGTGTGTGTGGAGGATTTTTTTGGGGGGACGGACGGAAAACGACAGGGAAGAGGCACCAGGGTATCTATGTTCTTTCTCTGCTCCTCCTGCGCTCGCTCCGAGCCTGTAGTCTCGGAGTCGTGCTCGGTAAAGTCGCGGG
>CALZMS010000219.1 GCA_945788595.1 uncultured Lachnospiraceae bacterium | reverse complement strand
CACGATCGCTTTTGCTGTCCCCGGATGCGTATTGTCGGCATAAGATATACTGTACTGTCCTGCAGGAATACCATTGACGATCACCTGGGGACAGCAGGGCTCTCCCGTAAATACCATGGAAGCTTCCTGCAATGTCAATATGGCATATTTCTGAAGGGCAAGCTGCAGCTTTTCTATACAGATGACGCCATAGCCATAATACACATCTTTTCCCGGTGTGCCAAGGTCTACCGCATACGTCTTTAAAATATTCTTTGTCTCAGTCACGGAAGCATCCGGCAGAGCAAGCTTAATATAGGCTGCCGCTGCCGCTACAAAAGGCGAAGCCATGGATGTACCGCTTTTGGAAACGAGAGCGTGATCATCCTTTGCCGATGCGCTGTCAATATCCGCTCCCGGCGCAGCAAAGTCGATGGCCGAACCATAATTGGACCCCTCTTTCGCCGTAAAATTCTGGGCAAACTCTCCCTGTTCATTGATTGCGGATACGGCAAAGGTGCGCTCATCACAGGCAGGATAACAGGTGCTGACATCTTTTTTGCTGTTTCCGGCCGCGCAAACGATGGGAATGCCTTTCTCCCAGGCTGCATCTATACAGCTGTTGAGCCAGTCTTCTCCCGCTTTATGGTCTGTTTCTCCCAGACTCAGGTTAATGACATCCGCGCCATTCTGCACAGCGTACATAAGACCCGCCTGCAGCAGAGAAGAACTGGACAGACCATTTTCATCAAAAATTCTTACTGCGAGAAGCTCGACCTGCACCGGCGTACAGTCCGCTATAATTCCTGCAACGTGTGTACCATGACCGGTAACATCAGAAATATCTCCATTGTTGTCCACAAGATTCCGGCTGGCAGAAGAGATCTTTCTTCCGGAAAACAGTGCATGACCAGTATTGAGGCCGGTATCCACCACAGCCACAGTGACCTTTGTCGCAAGTCTGTTTACGGAAGGTTCCTTTTTAAGTTCATCAAGCTTTGTATACTCTGCTCCCCAGGAAACACCTCCGGACTGCTGCCAGTCTTCTGCTTTCACGATCTGATCCAACATACAGTTATTGCCATATTGCCCCTTTAATTGCGTATAGGCATACTTCGTATCCTCATAAGAAGCATATTGCAGATAATATGTACCTGTTTCTTTGAAATGAAATATCTTCCGGGCACCATAGTCTTCATCCAGCTGATCCACAAAAACAAGGATCTGTTTCGTCTGGAATTCCTCCAGGGATTTTTGCGTGCCGTATGCAGCTTTTCCGGATACAAATTGCTGATACAGATCCGTACGACATACGTTTTTCCAGTTTTTACTCAATTCCCGGATCAGCTGCGCATTGCCCGTAAGTTCTCTGACCCTCGTTTCCTCTGCCCGTACGTTATGCGGTGCGATAAATAAAACTGCCATTATCGTCAGAAACAACAGTGTCATATATCCTTTTATTTTCTTTTTCATTGATATTCCTCTCTCAAAAAAAGCGCCGTCAGGCAAAATAAAAACCAAATGTTGTATCCGGTCTGGTATGCGCAAACAACTGGTCAACGTATTCTCTGTATTCCGAAATATGCTGTGCCTTTCGTATCTTTTTAATCAGACGCTGATGATCCGGGAACAGAGAGGCCATATAGTACCACTGTTCCTTAAGTTTAAATAAAAGCGGCGTCTCCCCGGAACAGTTTTCCTCAAAAGCCTCTAAAAGCTCGTCCAGAAAGGCTTTCATGCGCCGCCCATCCTCCGCAGGCTCTCCCCGAATCTCTCCGATCAGCCCCGGATTGGCCACCAGGCCGCGGCCCAGCATAATCTCCTGCGTATCCGGAAAACGGTTCATAAACTGCTGATACCCGGACACAGAAAAAATATTTCCATTATAACAGAGCGGAATTTTACTTTCTTTTACCGCATGGGCAAAGATATCCAGATGCGGTGTTTTTTTATAAAACTCTGAACGAACCCGGGGATGTATGATCAGCTTTTGTATGGGAAAACGATTGTAGATTTCCAAAAGCTCATAAAATTCCTCCGGATCTGTCACACCGATCCTTGTTTTTATCGAAATCGGCATCGAAAGTGCCGAAAAAATATCATCCAGAAAGACCTCCAGTTCTTCCGGATATGCCAGCATTCCTGAGCCTTTATGCTTGGAAAACACTGTACCGGAAGGACAACCCAGATTTAGATTGACTTCCTCGTATCCCATACTCTGCAGCTCTTTGGCACAGCGAATAAAATACTCGCTTCGGGAAGCCATGATCTGCGGAATCAGGTGAATTTCCTCATTATTTTCCGGAAGAATATCCCTGTATTCCCGCTTTCCCCAGCAGGTATTGGCATCCGGAGACAAAAATGGTGAATAATATGTCTCCACATCATCATAATAACGGTGGCGGACAGTCCGGAAAATATGTCCCGTAATCCCCTCCATCGGTGCAAATACAAATCGCATATCCTCGCAATACTCCTTTTTAACCTGGGCTATGGTTACTATTGATGATTTACAGCAGGTTCTCTACATGGCTTCTGCAAATATCCTTCAGACAGCATCGCTCACAATACGGATGTGTTCTCGCCGTACAGACTTCACGTCCATGATAGACCAGCCTGTGGCAGAAATCACTGCCCTCCTGGGGCGGAACGATCTTCCAAAGCGCCATCTCCACACGCTTCGGATCCTTAATTCCATCCACCAGACCGATACGGTTTGTCAGACGGATACAATGGGTATCTGTAACAATGGCCGGTTTTCCAAACACATCTCCCATGATCAGATTGGCACTCTTTCTTCCCACACCCGGAAGCTTCAAAAGCGCATCAAAATCATCCGGCACCCGGCCGCCGAACTCATCCCTCAGCATACGCATACAGGCACTGATGTCCCGCGCTTTACTCCTCCCCAGACCACAGGGACGCACGATTGCCTCTATTTCCTCCGGTTCAGCTGCCGCCAGCGTTTCCACATCCGGATACTTGGCAAACAATTTCTTCACCACCACATTCACCCTGGCATCTGTACACTGCGCCGCCAGACGCACCTCCACCAGAAGCTGCCACGCATGATCATAATCCAACGTACAATCCGCCA
>CALZMS010000218.1 GCA_945788595.1 uncultured Lachnospiraceae bacterium | reverse complement strand
GAAGGCCGAGGAAACCACAGCGGAAGCCAAAGCCAAGGGCCAAAGATGTCTCCGGTTCAAAATACAGAGAAGCATCATTTAACTGCAGCTTTTCCAGTGCATCTCTGAGATCCGGATATTTGGCACTGTCTGCCGGATACATACCGCAGTACACCATGGGATTGACCTTTTTATATCCCGGCAAAGGAGCATCACAGGGATTGTCCCGGTCCGTGACAGTATCGCCCACCCGGGTCTCCTGTACATTTTTGATACTTCCGGTGATGTAACCTACCATACCGGCAGAAAGCTCATCACAGGGAATAAACTGACCGGGGCCAAAATATCCCACTTCCACCACGTCTGCCGTGGCATTCGTGGCCATCATACGGATCTTTGTTCCTTTCTTCACCGTACCTTCTTTAATCCGGCAGAAGATAATGACTCCTTTATAGGAATCGTACAACGAATCGAAGATCAGAGCCTGCAGAGGGGCATCCGGATCCCCGGTGGGCGCCGGGATCTTTTCCACGATCTGTTCCAGCACCTGGTCAATATTGATACCCTGCTTGGCAGAGATCCGCGGAGCATCCTGAGCTTCAATACCGATCACATCTTCGATTTCTTCCACCACCCGTTCCGGTTCCGCACTGGGCAGATCGATCTTATTGATGACCGGAAATACATCCAGATCATGATCCAGTGCCAGATAAACATTGGCCAGGGTCTGGGCCTCAATGCCCTGCGCCGCGTCCACCACCAGAATGGCGCCGTCACAGGCTGCCAGACTGCGGGATACCTCATAGTTAAAGTCTACATGGCCGGGGGTATCGATCAGATTAAAGATATACTCCTGACCATCCTCTGCTTTATAAATAGTACGCACAGTCTGTGCCTTGATCGTGATACCGCGTTCTCTCTCCAGCTCCATATTGTCCAAGACCTGTGCCTGCATCTCTCTCTCTGTCAGAAGACCGGTTTTCTCTATAATACGATCGGCCAGGGTAGATTTACCGTGGTCGATATGGGCGATAATACAAAAATTTCTGATGTTCTTCTGTTGAATATCTGCCAAAGGTGTAACCTCCTGTTATACTTTTGTCTTTATTTACACGTACTCCGTTATAGTATAGCACAACTGTTCACTGCTGTCATGCTCCTTGTAACAGTTTATGCAGCACATCTGCCAGGGGGATCATGGCATTTCTGGCTTCCTCCACCGTATTTGTCTGTGCTCCCACCTCTACCAGCATAGACCGGGGCAAAAGATCCAGATTATATCTATAGGCTTTCAGATAAATACACCGGCTCAAAGACGGATAATAGTAATCGCACAAGTATTCTGCCTGGAAAGAAAAAGCCAGATTTTCCTGTATGTAGGGATTGGAAAGGCCCGAAAGCTCTCCTACAGATTTTTTATAGCTCAGGCCGTTAAAAAACATCAGCTGTGCCGTAGGACGGCCATCGATCTCTGTCACCAGCCTTTTGTTCTCCGGCACACCGTCCCGGTGAATATCCAGGATCACCTGAATAGACGGATTCTCCGCAAGAATTTCTTTGAGCTTTTTTCTCGCATTTGTGTAGGCCTGGCTCCGGTCGATCTTTCCTCCGGTCAGATCAAAGGTATCGGTAAGATGCAGCACCTCATATCCCTTCTCCTCCAGAAGCTGCGAAAGATATGTCCCAACACCGACAATAGTGGTATCCGTGTCATTTTTCACCGAATCACAAAAACTCTCCTGTGAATGGGTATGGTAGATCAGAATCTGAAGTTTCCCGTTTTCTGACGCAGAAAGAGACAGATCCGGCCCTGCCAGCTTTTCAAAGGAAATCAGAGAAGTATCTGCTTCTGTCACCGGATCCACCACAAAGTATGTGCGAAGAAGCTCCTCTGTTGACATCTTCTTTTCTTCGGATGCCAGGGCTGCCACCCTGGGATACTGCTGCACTGTTTTCTCTGTCGTACTGCTCTTTGCCTCTGTTATCTGGCTTTCTGTCTGTACCGGATCCTGTGTACCGCTTATGTTCACTTTGCTTTGTTCCTCCTCTTCTTCTGTCTCGCGAGCTTTTTCCTCGTATTTTTCAGAAGCGGCCATGTCATTTTCCTTTCGGATCTCACTCAGAGATCCTCCACGGCCTGCCTCAATAAGTTCCTGTCTGGTATATTCGTCCTCCACATACACCCGTGTTTCCTGCTCTGTCTTCCATCCCAGAAATACAGCTGCTTTTTCCAGCCAGACTTCTGTTTGACTGTCCCCGGTCTCTTCGGTAACCAAAGCCGGCAGATACAGTTCTTTTCCCCATAATGCCATGCTGGCCATAGTTTCATGCAGCCAGAATTCTTCCGGTTTTTCATATCCGGAGAGTACAGCCTGTCCTGCTTTTACAAGAACGAGCAGGCCGCAGAGGAAGATCGTCAGCTTTATCATTCGCTCTGCCTTCTTATCCTGCTCATCCATACAAGTTCTGCCTTTCCCGGCCTTTTTTTGCAGTGGCCTCTTACAGTATATGATTCCTGTTCTTTGGCTTATGTGTCTTTTCTACACCGCAAATTCCTCCACAGCCATATTGACGGAGCGGGCCACGGTATCGCTGAGAACCTTCAGTGTTTCGTCCACATCTTTAGGAGTCACAAACATCTCCCTGAGACGACCAAATCCATCTGTATTTTCTTCTCCCAGTGCTTCCGCTGCGATAGTAGCCGCATCCACCACGGTAGGAATGCCGATACCGATCACCGGCACCCCCAAAGTCTCCATATTCAGCCCTTTTCGATCATTAAACACACCAGATCCTGGGCAGATCCCCGTATCGGTGATCTGAATGGTGCTGTTCAGCCTTTTCAGGCTGCGGGCTGCCAGTGCGTCTACCGCCATGATCAGATCCGGTTCTGTTTTCTGAACGATTCCCTGAATGATTTCCAGCGTTTCCATACCGGTCTGTCCCATTACTCCCGGTGCTATACCGCTCAACACACAGCTGCCGCCCTTTGGCACCATATGTTTTCCGTAATTTATGGCAATATGCCGTGACACATGCAGCTGTCTGACTACCCGTGGCCCCAGAGCATCCGGTGTGATATCCCGGTTTCCCAGTCCTAC
>CALZMS010000217.1 GCA_945788595.1 uncultured Lachnospiraceae bacterium | reverse complement strand
GGAGAATAAGATTATGTTTACAGCAATTGGCGCAGCTATCGCAGCTCTTGCAGGTATAGGTGCAGGTGTAGGTATTGGTATCGCTACAGGTAAGGCAGTAGAGGCTATTGCCCGTCAGCCGGAAGCGACCGGAGATATCCGTTCCACCATGTTGATCGGTGCCGCTCTGGCAGAGGCAACCGCCGTTTACGGTTTCGTTATCGGCGTTCTGATCATTCTTTTCCTGGGAGCATAACGATAGAAAGGCGGTATAGACAATGTTAAAGTTCGATTTAGTGAACTTTGTTTGCGTCGTTGTCAACCTGCTGGTTCTTTATGTGCTGATGAAAAAGTTTGTCTTTGGCCGTGTTACTAAGATTATCGATGCCAGACAGGCTTTGCTGGAAGAAAAAAATGCCAGCGTGGCTAAAGCACAGGAAGAGGCAGACAGGCTGAAAAAAGAATATGAGAAGAGTCTGGAAAATGCCAACGAAACTTCCGTTCAGATCGTAAAAGAAGCAAAGAGCAGAGCCCGCGCGGAGTATAATAAGATCATGGCCCGGGCGGCGGCTGACGCGGAGACCATGAAGGCCGGCGCGGAAAAGGCCATCGCCACAGAACGTGAAAAACAGATGGATGATCTGCATGCGCAGATTATGGACCTGGCGGTGGAAGCGGCAGGAAGAATCATGGCAGAAAAGAGCGGTCCCGAGACCGACAAGGCTCTTTACGACGCGTTTATAAAAGAAGCAGGAGATGTTGACAATGCAAAAAACGAGTAATTTCGCCCGTAGGCTCTGCAATCTGCCCGTAACTGAGGGTATGGTGCAGGAAATGCGTCAGATTTTTGTGGATAACCCGTTGATGCAGGCGGCTCTGATGGATCCTACGGTATCCCGGCAGGAAAAAGAGGGCGTGATCAACCGACTGTTTCCACAGGAATTTCGAATTTTCCTTGCGGATCTGGCAGAGAAGGGCGGTATCGGAGAAATCGGTGTCATTTGTGATGAGTTTCTTCGGCTCAGAGATGAGAGAAATCAGATCATCAAAGCCACGCTGACCTGTGTCAATGAGCCTGAAGAGGAGCAGCTGGAAAAAATCCGTAAGTTTATTACGACTAAATTTAACTGCAATAAGGCAGAGATAGAGATCGTAAAAGATGCGTCCCTGATCGGCGGCTTTAAGCTGCAGGTCAGAGATCAGGTATTTGACTGGAGTCTGAACGGCCGTATGAAAGAGCTGCAGCACTCCATGAGCAAAAAAGCCAGAAGCCTGACGGCAGATGATAACTCCGAAAAAGTTATTTCTGTGCTGAAAGAGGAGATCTCTCATTTTCATTTTGAAAGAAATAATCAGGAAAACGGTACCGTTGTCCGTATCGGTGACGGTATTGCCACGGTATACGGTATGAGCCACGCCATGTACGGTGAGGTTGTTGTATTCGATACCGGAGTAAAGGGTCTGGTACAGGATATCCGCCATGACAGCATTGGCTGTATCCTCCTGGGGTCGGACAAGGGTATTAAAGCAGGGACACGAGTGACCTGTACTGGCCGTAAGGCCGGTGTACCGGTATCTCACGAGCTTCTTGGACGCGTGGTAAATGCTTTGGGTGAGCCGATTGACGGTAAAGGCGATTTTGCTATCGAGGAATATCGTCCCATCGAGCATGAAGCGCCGGGCATTGCCGCCCGTAAATCCGTTACCGTACCGCTGGAGACCGGTATTCTGGCCATTGACTCCATGTTCCCTATCGGCCGTGGCCAGCGTGAGCTGATCATCGGTGACCGTCAGACCGGTAAAACTTCCATTGCCACAGATACCATCATTAACCAGAAGGGCAAAGATGTGATCTGTGTATACGTGGCTATCGGTCAGAAAGCTTCTACGATCGCCAGAATCGTCGATACATTGACGAAAAATGGCGCTATGGAGTATACAGTCCTGGTAACTGCCACAGCCAGTGAGCCGGCGCCGCTGCAGTATATTGCGCCCTATGCCGGTACCGCCATGGCAGAATTTTTCATGCATAAGGGCAAGGACGTGCTGATCGTTTACGATGATCTGTCCAAGCATGCGGTAGCTTACCGTGCTCTGTCCCTTCTGTTGGAGCGTTCTCCGGGCCGTGAGGCTTATCCGGGCGATGTATTTTATCTGCATTCCCGTCTGCTGGAGCGTTCCTGCCGTCTGAATGAGGAAAACGGCGGCGGTTCCATTACGGCACTGCCTATTATAGAGACCCAGGCCGGCGATCTGTCTGCCTACATTCCGACCAACGTAATTTCCATTACTGATGGTCAGATCTTTCTGGAGAGCGATCTGTTCTTCTCCGGACAGCGTCCTGCCGTTAACGTAGGTCTGTCCGTATCCCGTGTCGGCGGCGCAGCCCAGGCAAACGCCATGAAAAAGGCCAGCGGAAGTATCCGTATCGACCTGGCCCAGTATCGCGAGATGGCTGTATTTACCCAGTTCTCCTCCGATCTGGATGCAGCGACCAAGGAGCTTCTGGATTACGGCGAAGGCCTGATGGAGCTGTTAAAGCAGCCGCTGTGCAATCCGCTGTCCATGCCGGAGCAGGTCATTACTCTGGTGGCAGCCACCGGTAAGGTATTTCTTGGCATTCCCACAAAGAAGGTCAAAGAGGCGCAGATGGGCATGCTGAAATATTTTAAAGAAGATTATAATCATATTATTGAAGAACTGGAAACCAGTAAGGTTCTGAGCGATGATCTGAAGGGGGATATCCTGAAGGCGGCAAAGGAATATAAGAGCAAGGTGTTAAGTAATGGCTAGTTCAAAGGAGATTCAGAATCGAATCAAAAGTATTAAGGACACCATGAAGATCACAAACGCCATGTACATGATCGCCTCATCCAAGCTGAGAAAGGCGAAGAGCGAATCCGACAAGACGGAGCCCTATTTCTTTACCATCCGTCAGGTTATGGCGTCTGTGGAAAAAAGTATTCCGGATGGCATGTCACATATTTATCTGGGACGAAAAAAAGCGGATAGTATGAAAAACTATGGTTATGTGATCCTGACGGCAGATAAAGGTCTGTCCGGCGCTTATAACCACAATATCGTCAAACTGGTGCAGAAGGAGCTGGATAAGCATC
>CALZMS010000216.1 GCA_945788595.1 uncultured Lachnospiraceae bacterium | reverse complement strand
TGGCAATTCCGGTCATGTTTGGAGCAAGCCTTTTAAAGATCGTGAAATTCGGATTTAGTTTTTCGGGTGAAGAGGTTGCTATTTTAGTGACAGGTATGATTACCGCATTTATCGTTTCCATGGTATGCATCAAGCTGTTGATGGGCTATGTGAAGAAACATGATTTTAAAGTTTTTGGATATTACCGAATTGTGCTGGGCGTCATCGTCTTAGCTTACTTTTTGATTTTCGGATAGTATGGGAAATATAACTGTTGAAAAGCCATGATTTATTTCCGTAAGGTACTGAACAGATACCGATACTTTAAGATGAAGGTGGGAATTGCTGTATGAAGGAAAAATTACTGAAAAAATTCGAAGAAATTTATGGAACCAGTGAGGATGCAAAAGTTTATTTTGCACCGGGAAGAGTCAATCTCATTGGAGAGCATACAGATTACAACGGAGGCCATGTGCTGCCATGTGCGCTGACCATCGGAACCTACGTTGTGGCAAAAAAACGGCAGGATAAGAAACTGCGTTTTTTTTCTATGAATTATCAGGAAAGCGGAATTACAGAAGGAGCCTTGGGTGACTTGAAATACCGCCGCAGTAATGGATGGACCAATTATCCCATCGGCATTTTATGGACTTATCAGAAAAAAGGATATCGCATCCACAGCGGTTTTGATATGCTGCTTTACGGAGATATTCCAAGCGGTGCCGGTCTTGGAACCTCAGCTTCCATCGGGGTGGCTTTGGGACTGATGATCCGGGAGATGTTTGAAATCGATGATATTACCAACGAGGACATTGCCTTGTTTGGCCAGTATGCGGAAAATGAGTTCCACGGCATCAACTGTGGAATCATGGATCAGTTCGCCAGTGCCATGGGTAAGAAGGATATGGCAATTTTTCTTGATACCAGTGACCTTCGTTACAGCTATGCACCGTTGAATATGAAAGAATATGCACTCGTCATTACCAACAGCCATAAGGCAAGAGGTGCTTTTGATGCGAAATACAATGAGCGTCGTCATGAATGTGAACGAGCCCTGGCACAGCTTCAAAGTGTGGCGGCCATTCAGTCTTTGGGAGAACTGACACCGGAATGTTACGAGCAGATCAAGGAAATGATCGTGGAGCCGGTGCTGGTAAAACGAGCAGCTCATGCCGTTTATGAAAACCAGCGGACCATTGACGCCATTGACGCTTTAACGGCGGGTGACATGGCAAGGTTTGGGCGACTGATGATTGAATCCCACCGATCTTTAAGAGATAATTATGAGGTTACCGGAAGGGAGTTAGATACTCTGGTGGAAGAAGCCCTGAAGGTACCGGGAGTTTTAGGATCCCGTATGACCGGCGGTGGCTTTGGCGGCTGCACGGTTACCTTAATGAAACGGGAGGCCATAGAGCATTTCATCATCGAGGTTGGAAAAAATTATACAGAAAAAACCGGGTATTATGCTGAATTTTACAATATAGAAGTGGGAGACGGTGCAAGGGCACTGTAGCAGATACCCAGGGGAGGATTACATGACAGAGGAAAAGAAATCTCAGATTAGAAAATATATTACATGGGCAGAACTGGCTTTGGTATTGATTCTGGTTATTTATCTCATTTATGGACTGGTAACGAAAAATTCCAATCAGCTGATCTTTAATATCATGGCGATCGTTTTAGTGCTTGGCTGTGTGATATTAAATGACATTGTAGAACCGTATTTGACAGAATGTTTTGCGAACATGGATCAGTTTCGTATGGAAGCTTACAAAAAGTATGTGTTATGGGATGTGGCATCCATGGCAGGGCTACTCTTTTTTGTGCTGAATTTCACAGAAAACAGTACCATATTTATCTATGGAGGACTCATGTTATTCTTTGTGGGAAGCAGACAGAAACGTCCTTACCGCTCCGCATATCTTGGGGAAGTAACAAAAGAGGATGTAGAGGCGGCAAAACAGGCAGCAGATACCAGTATAACTCACGAGGAATAAGATGGATTTATTTGATTATATGAGAGAACAGAAGGTGGAATCGCCTCTGGCGTCCCGCCTTCGTCCGACTACTTTAGAGGAAGTGGTAGGTCAGAAACATATTATCGGAGAAGATAAGCTGCTCTATCGTGCCATCAAGGCGGATAAACTGGGCAGCATTATTTTTTATGGCCCGCCGGGAACCGGAAAGACAACTCTGGCAAAAGTTATTGCCAATACAACCAGTGCGGAATTTACCCAGTTAAATGCTACCGTTGCAGGCAAAAAGGATATGGAAGAGATCGTCCGGGGTGCAAAAGACCGTCTAGGCATGTATGGGAAAAAGACCATCCTGTTTGTGGATGAAATTCACCGTTTCAATAAGGGACAGCAGGATTATCTGTTACCCTTTGTGGAAGACGGGACACTGATCTTAATCGGGGCTACTACGGAAAATCCTTATTTTGAGGTTAATGGGGCGTTGATCTCCAGATCCCTGATCTTTGAGCTAAGACCGCTGGAGAAAGAAGATATTAAGACACTTTTGAGGCGTGCAGTATATGATGAGAAGAAAGGCATGGGTTCCTTTCATGCAGAGATTGACGAGGATGCCCTGGAATTTCTGGCGGATATTTCCGGCGGAGATGCAAGAAATGCACTCAATGCGGTAGAGCTTGGTATTTTAACTACAAAGCGCAGTGAGGACGGAAAGATCCATATTACGTTGGATGTGGCATCCGAATGTATTCAAAAAAGAGTTGTCCGGTATGATAAGACGGGGGACAACCATTATGATACCATTTCTGCTTTTATCAAGAGTATGCGAGGTTCGGACCCTGATGCGGCGGTATATTATCTGGCAAAAATGCTGTATGCCGGAGAGGATGTGAAGTTTATTGCCAGAAGGATTATGATCTGTGCCTCAGAGGATGTTGGAAATGCAGACCCCATGGCACTGACAGTGGCAGTCAGTGCGGCCCAGGCTGTGGAGCGGGTCGGTATGCCGGAATCCCAGATCATATTATCCCAGGCGGCGTCCTATGTAGCCTGTGCACCAAAAAGTAATTCCGCCTGCAATGCGATCTTTGCGGCTATGGATAGTGTGAAGAATGTAAAAACCACAGTTCCTGTGCATCTTCAGG
>CALZMS010000215.1 GCA_945788595.1 uncultured Lachnospiraceae bacterium | reverse complement strand
GTCTGCCATTGAACCTATGATGGGGGTTATTGCCGGAATGAATATTCCGGTCTGTGTTCGTACAGAGCAGGAAGAGATCCTGCGGGAAGTATTGCTCTGCTACTGCGGAAGTTTGTCTGTATGCCGTACACCGCTGACCATGCGTGAGGATATCTGTGAACTGCTGGGTCGGTACGGCGCAGTGCTTGTAGATTGAGCTGCCATAAATATGAAGAAATGATTCATTAACCCTTTTGCGTTGTTATGAATATGAAAAAATGGATCCGTAGATTGGTTTTGAGCTATCATGCATATGAAAAATGGTCCAGTGAACCATTTTTTGAGTTGCCATGCATATGAAAAAATCCAATGGCCCATTTTTGAGTGAGAGATGATGGAAAAGATAAATAAAGTTATAAGTATAGAAGCCTGCCCCGATTATAAAAAAGAACATGTGCGGGAGGCTATGAAACAATTGTTGGAAAAGACAGATGCGCTCGATTTTGTCCGCCCGGGGATGCGGGTGGCGATAAAGACAAATCTCGTGTCTGCCTCTGCACCGGAGAGAGCCATTGTGACGCATCCGACGGTGCTCACCGTGTTGACGGAAATCCTGCAGGAGAGAGGGGCACACGTGGTGATTGGTGATTCTCCGGGAGGATTGTTTACACCAGGAATTCTGGAAAAGAACTATCGGCTGTCCGGGCTTATGGAGGCAAAGGAGGCGGGGGCCGAGCTGAATCTGGACGTATCTGTCCAGGAGGTCACCCATCCGGAGGGAAAGGTTATGCACAGCTTTACCTGCACTTCCTGGCTTTTGCAGGCGGATGCTGTGATCGATTGCTGTAAGCTGAAGACTCATGGCATGATGGGCATGTCCGCCAATGTGAAAAACATGTTCGGAGTGATTCCCGGTACCATGAAACCGGAGTATCATTTCCGTTTTCCAAATCACGAGGATTTTGCGGATATGCTGGTAGATATCAACACCTGTATCAAACCGTGCCTGTATATTACGGATGCCATTGTAGGCATGGAAGGAAACGGCCCCACCAGCGGCACACCGAGAAAGATAGGAGCATTGCTGGCCTCAAAGGATCCCTATGGCCTAGATGTGCTGTGCGCTCATTTGATCGGGCTTAAACCCGCAGATGTTCCTACAATCGTGGCGGCACAGAAGAGAGGTCTGTGTACATTTTCAGTAGAGGATCTTTCTGTCCTGGGTGATCCGGAAGACTTTGTGGTGGCAGATTATGAGCATGTGACAAAGCTGAAAAGCCTTGAATTTTCTTCCGTGGTGCCCCAGTTTGCCCTGCCTGCTGTGCGAAAAATCTTAAAGGCAAGGCCGAAGGTGAAGAAAGACGAGTGCATCGGCTGCGGAAAGTGCCGGGATATCTGTCCGGCAAAGGCCATCCTTATGGAAAAGAAAAAACCGGTTATCGATACCGCACTGTGTATCCGCTGTTTCTGTTGTCAGGAGTTTTGCCCGAAAGGAGCTATGAAGGTGCACAGGTCGCTGATCACACGGATTCTGGTAAAAGGATAAATCATTTTGACGGATTTTGCGTGAAAAAAATTGTGTATTTTGCCCATAAAACAAGAAATGCTGTGAAGTTTTACTGACATTTTGCCCGTACATGCATTGAGATTTGAAAAACGGTGTGGTAAAATAGATACAAGCTATGTTTTGCATCAAGGAGGGCTTTTAGAATGAGCGAAAGATATGTGGCATATGTTGGTACGTATACCCATGGCAGCAGTATCGGTATCCATATCTGTGATGTGAATGTGGAGGAAGGTACGCTGACAGAGCGAAAAGTAGTGCCTGTAAATAATTCATCCTACATTGTGCAGTCCAAGAACAAGAAGTTTTTGTATTCCATTGCAGATGAGGGTGTGGCTGTGTTCAGAATCCTTAAGGACGGGGATTTGGAGCTGATCAATAAAGTCGATATCAATGGTATGAGAGGTTGTTACCTTTCTGTAGACGATCATGGACGATATCTGAATGTGGCCGGATACCATGATGGTAAAGTGACGGTGGTACATACCCATAAGGATGGTCATCTGGGTAATGTGGTTGCCGAAGTGTTCCATAAAGGACTTGGCTCCGTGGCAGAGCGCAATTTCCGTCCGAGAGTAACCTGTACGATCCCCACGCCGGACGATGAATTCCTTTGTGCCGTGGATAACGGTATCGATCAGGTGAAAATCTATAAGTTTAATAATGTAAAGGATAAACTGCTTCTGGTGTATATCCTTCGTTGTGATCTGGAATCCGGTCCGAGAGAGCTGGTATTTGACAAGTCCGGACGTTTTGCTTATCTGATCTGTGAGCTGGCCAGAAAAATCGATGTGTATCGCTACAGCCATGATGAGAAGAATGTGTATTTTGAGCGGATCCAGAGTGTGAGCACCATCATTGGTGAAGCAGATCCCCGCCATGATGCGGCAGAGGCTATTACCATTGCTCCAGATGGACGTCATTTGTTCTGCACGACTGCCGGTATCAATTCAACTACTATGTTTGACATTGACCCGGAGACGGGACTTCTGACGCCGCAGTTCTGTCTGCCTACCAGTGGGGCTTATCCGAAGGATATTATGGTATTCCCGGACAATAAGCATCTGGCTGTTGTTAATCATGAGTCCAACAGTATTACTACGTTTACCATTGATTATGAGAATAATGTGCTCATGATGAAGGGAAGACCGCTGGAGATTGAGACACCGAACTGTATTCTGATCACTAAGCTGGAAGAATAATAAAAATAAGAAAGATAGAGAAAACTTTACGGGGCTGATACAGCTTGACGGCCCTCAGGTATGTATATAACCTTCTTGCTCCTCCTGCGCTCGCTCCGAGCCCAAGTCTCGGAGTCGTGCTCGGTAAAGTCGCGAGAAGTTTATATACATACCTGAGGGCCGTCAAGCTGCATCAGCCCCTGTTTTTTGGCTTATTTCCAGATTTTTTTTACGCGGTCCATGGTGGAACTCATGCCCATCAATAATGCGTCGGCCAGGACGAGGCTGGTCATGGCTTCGACGACGACTACGGCGCGGGGGACGATGATGGGATCATGGCGTCCTTTGACTACGCAGGTGATGTCTTCTCCGGAGAGATTGACAGTCTGCTGGGGG
>CALZMS010000214.1 GCA_945788595.1 uncultured Lachnospiraceae bacterium | reverse complement strand
AGAAAAAGAAAAACATACTGGAATATCAGGAAATCAGTGATTATTTCCAGGATTTTCCTCTGAGTCAGGAGCAGATGGAAGCCGTTCTTGATTATCTGGAGCAGTGTAATATCGATGTACTGCGCATGAATGCCATGGATGAGCCGGAAGCGCTGATGATGAACGATGAGGATGTCGTGATCGAAGAAGAGGACGAGCTGGATGTGGAAAATATCGACCTGTCCGTTCCTGAAGGCGTTAGTATCGAGGATCCGGTGCGTATGTATCTGAAGGAAATCGGTAAGGTACCCCTTCTGACCGCAGATGAGGAGATTGTTCTGGCAAAGCAGATGGAAGCAGGGTCAGATGCTCATAACCGTCTGGAAGAAATTGAAGAACTTCTGAAAGATGCAGATGGTGAAAGCCGCGAGGCACTTCTGAAAGAACAGAAACAGATGAAAATGCTGGAATATGCCGGTGAGGAAGCCAAAAACCGTCTGGCCGAAGCTAATCTTCGTCTTGTTGTCAGCATTGCCAAGAGATATGTGGGACGCGGCATGCTGTTTCTGGATCTGATCCAGGAAGGAAACCTGGGCCTGATCAAGGCTGTAGAAAAATTTGATTACCGCAAGGGTTATAAATTTTCTACCTATGCTACATGGTGGATCCGTCAGGCAATCACGAGAGCCATTGCCGATCAGGCCAGAACCATTCGTATACCGGTGCATATGGTAGAGACCATCAACAAACTGATCCGCGTTTCCCGCCAGCTTTTGCAGGAGCTTGGCCGTGAGCCCTTCCCGGAAGAAATCGCAGAGGAGATGAATATGTCCGTAGAGCGTGTTCGTGAGATCCTGAAGATTTCCCAGGAGCCGGTTTCTCTGGAAACACCCATCGGTGAGGAGGAAGACAGCCATCTCGGAGATTTCATTCAGGATGATAACGTTCCGGTACCGGCAGACGCCGCTGCGTTTACTCTGCTTCGGGAACAGTTAAAAGATGTGTTAAGTACACTGACAGACCGTGAGCAGAAGGTACTCCGCCTGCGTTTCGGTCTGGATGACGGAAGAGCCCGTACCCTGGAAGAGGTTGGTAAAGAATTTAACGTTACCCGTGAGCGTATCCGTCAGATCGAAGCAAAGGCATTGAGAAAGCTTCGTCATCCCAGCCGCAGCCGTAAGCTGAAAGATTATCTGGATTAAGAGGTGGGTATGCAGCTGTCAAAACGATTGCAGGCCGTGGCTCGTCTGGTGACACCGGGGAGCCGTCTGGCTGATGTAGGGACGGATCATGGTTATGTGCCCATCTGGCTGTACGAACAGGGACAGATTCCCTCGGCCATAGCAATGGATCTGCGGCAGGGTCCCCTGGAGAGAGCCAGAGAACATATTCAGATGCACGGACTGGATGAGCATATTGAAACCAGACTGAGCGATGGTCTGGAAAAGTTGATGCCGGGAGAGGCTGACAGTATCGTGATCGCCGGCATGGGCGGGATGCTTGTTGTTAAGATACTTTCTCAGGGTCAGAAAACGCTTTCCTCTGTAAAAGAACTGATCCTGCAGCCCCAGTCAGATCTGGATGCTGTGCGGGAATATCTGCGCGAGACAGGCTTTGTCATTGTCAGAGAGGATATGATTTTCGAAGAAGGGAAATATTATCCTATGATGAAGGCTGTGCACGGTGAGAATACGGATGACCGAAAGCTCTGGTTCCTTTACGGGCGGCTTCTGTTGGAGGACCGTCATCCCGTACTCAAAAGTTATCTGGAAAAAGAATACGATGGATGTGGTAAACTTCTGGAGAAACTTTCGCAGACGTCTACAGAAGTGGCAAAACGCCGATATGAAGAGCTGTCAGAGAAGAAACAGCTGATTGAGGAAGCACTGGCTTATTACAGAGAAGATACATAAGTTGATAAAATCCCGGAGAACGATGGAGTTTGTCTGGGATTTTTACTATAAACAACATGTCGGCAGACATCATATATTCTACAGGAGGTAAAGGATGGACAGACAAAATGAACACAGGGATCTGCGGGTGCAGATCGGTGATGAGACCGTGGATATCCCATATGGTACAACACTTTCTGTGATCGCCGAACAGTATTACGATGAAAGACATGAATATCCGGCACTTCTGGCCCGGGTGGATGGAAAACTCAGGGAACTGCACAAAGCTATTCGTCATGACTGCCGGGTAAGTTTTGTGTCTATGGAGGACTCAATCGGAAGAAAAACGTATCGCCGCAGTATGAACCTTCTGTTTTTAAAGGCTATATATCACGTTGTAGGACGCAAACATCTGGAAAAAGTTGTTCTGCATTTTGCTGTGGGAGACGGATTTTACTACACTGTCCATGGTGATGTAAAAATCAATGACTGTCTTATTGAAAAAATCAAGGCCTATATGAAGACTCTGGTGGAAAAAAAGATTCCTCTGATGAAACGGGATATCCGTACCCAGGATGCAGTCGATTTGTTTCATCAATATGGCATGTACGATAAGGAAAAATTATTCAGATATCGCAGAGTTTCCAGAGTAAATATTTATGATATGGACGGTTATGAAGATTACCTGTATGGTTTTATGGTAAATCATACCGGTTATCTTACATTATTTGATCTGCTGCAATATGAGGATGGTATTGTACTTTTGATGCCGGGAAAAGAACATCCGGATCAGCTGATGCCTTTTGCACCGTCTAAAAAAGTATTTGAGGTACAGAAAGAAGCAGAAATATGGGCAGAAAAAATGGATGTGACTACAGTAGGTGATCTCAATGAGCGGATCAGTCAGGGAAAAATGAACCAACTGTTTCTGGTGTCAGAGGCATTGCAGGAAGGCAGGATCTCCAGGATAGCGGAAGAAATAGCCAGTCGCCCGGAAGTAAAATTCGTTATGATCGCAGGACCGTCCTCCTCCGGAAAAACCACATTTTCCCGTCGGTTGTCTATTCAGCTGATCGCCCACGGACTGAAACCACATCCCATTTCTGTGGATAATTATTTCCGGCCAAGACGCGAGACACCCCGGGATAAGAATGGGGAGTATGATTTTGAATGCCTTGAAGCTCTGGATGTTGAACTGTTTAATCAGGATATGAACCGTCTGCTGAAGGGCGAAGCGGTGAAGTTGCCTACCTACAATTTTATTACAGGTGAGAGAGAATATAAGGGCAAATTCAGG
>CALZMS010000213.1 GCA_945788595.1 uncultured Lachnospiraceae bacterium | reverse complement strand
TGTTCAGTCGGGAGATCGAATACTGTCCGGAAAATATGGAGGCGGCGTTTGAGGCTATTCGTGAGGAGCGGATAGTTTGAAAATAAGGTTAGAATTGTGATATGTTTAAAATATGAAGTTAAATGATAATAGGGAAAATTCGATGTGCTATTTGCTATATTCTTTACATTTTTCTTCAAGTAGTAAGAAATTGTTTGTACGTTTAGATAGAGGTGTTGAAATATTGTATTTGTTTTTGTGAGTATAAATTATATTGGCATTTTTGAGAATACGGTTTCTTTGCCTGTTAATCTCACGGACTTCTGTCTGTATTAGATATTTATAATGTGGATCTCTTAGGCCAATAATATCTATTAATTTTATACTGTCCGTCTGGAACCGGTATCATATTATTGATATTAATTACAGCGTAATCCTTTATTATAATAAAGTCAATCGACTCAGACATTTTTTTATGCTTTGATTTGAATGAAGATAAAGGGCAAAAATATTTAAATTCGCCTATTTGTAGAATGATTCCTATATATTTTCTGGTACCTTTATCATTTTCCTGCCAATAAATATGTTCTTGGTATTGAGAAAGATATTTTATATAGTTACTGTTGATTTCATAGATTTTTAAAGCCACTTAATTCCTCCTTTGTAAAAAAATACAGGGGCAAACTAGATGCCCCTGCAGTTAACTCGCTCATTTATAGGGCTGTGCATCACCCACTTATAACTCGCTCATTTATAAGGCTGTGCATCACCTGCTAATATTATTATACACAAAGAATATATTTTTTCAAGACGAAATTTTTATAATATGTTATACTTTGCTATGTGATAATATAATTGGAACTTTGGTGATTGTAAAATGCATTAATTTTCAAAGGAACAACCATGGAATTTAAAATATCAGTACGAAGCCTCGTAGAATTTATCCTGCGAAGCGGCGATCTGGACAGCCGTGACGGGCGCGGACTGGATCGGGAGGCGATGCAAAAGGGCAGCCGCCTCCATCGGAAAATTCAAAAAGCACAGAAAGCCGGCTACCAGAGTGAGGTGCCGCTTTTCTATATACAGGAATATCCAGAGTACAGCCTTAAACTGGAGGGCAGAGCTGACGGTATATTTACCGATCCGGAAGAACGGACAGTGATCGATGAGATTAAAGGCATGTACCGGGATGTGACCAGAATGGAAGAACCGGTGTCGGTGCATCTGGCCCAGGCAAAATGTTATGCCTGGATCTATGCCCATGAGCATCAACTGGAAACCATCGGAGTGCGTATGACCTACGCCAATCTGGACACAGAGCAGACGGTGTTTTTTGACAGTACCTACACTTTCACCGAGCTGGACGAATGGTTTCAGAATGTGCTGGAACGCTACCATACCTGGATAGAATTCTCCTGGCAATGGAGAAAAAAACGCAACGCTTCCATGCAGGGTATGGAATTTCCTTTCCCCTATCGAAAGGGGCAAAAAGATGTAGTCAGTGCTGTTTACCGGACCATCCTGCGAAAAAAACAGTTGTTTATCCAGGCCCCCACCGGCGTAGGAAAAACCATGTCCGCCATTTTCCCGGCCATCCGTGCCTGCGGAGAGGGAGAAGTAGAAAAAGTATTTTACCTGACTGCCCGGACCATTACGAGAACCGTGGCTGAGGAAGCTGTTCAGATCCTTCGGGAGAAAGGACTTTCCTGCAAGACGGTGACACTGACGGCGAAAGATAAATTGTGCATTCTGGACGAACCGGACTGCAATCCGGAGCTATGTCCACGGGCAAAAGGTCATTTGGACCGGGTCAATGATGCTGTGTTCGAACTGATTACCTCCTGCGACAGAATGAGTCGGGAAGTGATCCTCGAACATGCAGAAAAATGGCAGGTGTGTCCCTTTGAGATGATGCTGGATATCTCATTGTGGGTGGATGTGATCATATGTGACTATAATTATGTGCTTGACCCCAGAGTACGTCTGAAGCGATTTTTTGCGGACGGTTCCAATAATCCATATGTGGTATTGATCGATGAAGCTCACAATCTGGTGGATCGCGGTCGGGAAATGTATAGTGCCGTGTTGTACAAAGAAGATGTGTTGGCCGTCAGAAAACTGGTAAAAGACAGACGACCCAAGTTGGCTCGACTGCTGGAAAAAGTGAACAAAAAACTTCTGGCTTATAAACGTACCTGCGATACGTATGAAATTCTGGAAAATCTGGGGATGCTTCCGCTGGATCTATTGCAGGTAACGGCAGAGATGGAAGAGTATCTGGAGGATGAACACGACAGCACCGTGCGCCAGGAGGTTCTGCAGCTGTATTTTTCCCTGCTGACGTTCCAGAACATCTATGACCTGATGGATGACAGTTACGTAATCTACAGCCAGCACGACGAGGATGGCAGATTCCGGATCAAGCTGTTTTGCGTAAATCCGGCAGTCAATCTGCAAAACTGCCTCGATCAGGTGAAAAGCACAGTGTTTTTCTCCGCCACACTGCTGCCGGTGAACTATTACCGGAAGCTATTAAGTACCCGTTCCGACGACTATGCGATCTATGCCGAGACCTCCTTTTTGCCGGAGCAGAGACAGATCCTGATCGGCAGAGACATCAGCAGCAAATATACCCGCAGAACCTACGGGGAATTTCAGAAAATCGCCGCATATATCCGGGCCGTTACTGCGGCAAAACCGGGATGTTACATGGTGTTTTTCCCTTCCTATAAAATGCTTCTGGATGTAACGGATGTGTATGAGGAGCAGTACGGCACCGAGCCGAAGGTAGAACTCATCCGCCAGAGCCCGTCCATGGGTGAAAAAGAGAGAGAAGCTTTTCTGGAAGCCTTCCAGGCGGACAGGGAAGATACTCTGATCGGCTGCTGCGTTATGGGCGGCATTTTTGCTGAGGGAATTGATCTGGTTGGGGACAGACTGATCGGCGCTATCATTGTGGGCACGGGACTTCCCCAGATATCTTACGAGAGAAAGATCCTCATGGATTATTACAATAAAAAAGGAGAAAGCGGATTTGACTACGCCTATCGTATCCCCGGTATGAATAAAGTGCAGCAGTCTGCCGGACGGGTGATTCGGACTACGGAGGATAGAGGCATAATTGCCCTTTTGGATGAGCGTTTTTTATATCAGGAGTCACTGGATATGTTTCCCAGAGAATGGTTTCCCTATCAA
>CALZMS010000212.1 GCA_945788595.1 uncultured Lachnospiraceae bacterium | reverse complement strand
TGCACCATAGATAGCGAAGGTTCTGGTAACCAGACAGAAGATTGCCACCGGACCGATCTTGTTGATCAGGAAGTTCAGATACATCTGGATGATCTCATTGGCACTCTCAAATACCTTTTTCAGCGGTTCTGCCTTCTCGCCCAGAGCATTCATGCAGATACCGATAACAACAGCTGTAAATACAACAGCCAGAATACTGTTGTTGGTGCTGAAAGCAGATGTAATGTTGTTGGGAACAGCATTGACAATAACAGCCAGCGGGTTAAATGCGTCAATAGTGCTGGCCTCTCCCAGTCCGTCTGCCACCAGTGTGACATTAAAGAATCCTGCAGATTTCATGATAAAGGCTACAACACAGGCGATAATTGCGCCAACCACATAAAAAGCGAAAAAACCAAGCAGAGTCTTTCCTGCAATTCTTCCCAGCTTTGTAGAATTGGAAATACTGCAGAGTGCCAGGCTCAAAGAAACCAGTACCAGCGGTACGATAGCAGCCTGCAGACCCTTCATAAAGATCTGTCCAATAATATAGAAAATACCGATAGCATTTACACCGTCTGCACTGGTAATATCCTGAAACAGGATACGGTTGATCATACTCCATGTCTCCGTTCCGCCATTATTGATCAGATTCTGACGGATCATCATGAAAATCAAACCGATAATAATACCGCCGACAAGCGAAATGATCATTTTTTTCGCGATCGACATCTGTTTTTTCTCTTTACTCATTTTTTCTCTCCTCTGTTTACAGATTTATGCATAACCCATATAGGGAATCGTATTAACGAAAAGCTTTGATCTCGATGTTTTCCTGTTTAAATGCTTCGGAAATTTTCTGAACAAAAGCAATCGCCTTCGGACCATCCCCATGCACACAAAGAGTATCTCCCTTGATCTGCAGCTCTTTACCGCTGTAGCCCGTCACTTTGCCCTCTTTGATCATGCGGACGCAGCGTCTGATTGCCTCATCCTCATCTGTGATCATGGATCCTTCCAGCTTTCTGCTTCTCAGTGAAAGATCATCCTCATAGGCACGGTCTGCAAAGATCTCGCAGGCAGTGCGAAGACCGATCTTCTCTGCCTCTTCACCGAGAACTGCACCGGCGCAGTAATAGATGATAATGTCCGGATCAATCTCATAACATGCTTCACAGATGGCTCTTGACAGCTGTCTGTCCGTCTGACACATATTTCCCATGGCTCCGTGGGGCGCAACGTGGTGAATTTTGGTTCCATAAGACGCAGTAAATGCAGAAAGTGCTCCTATCTGGTATTTCACATAATTCTTTGCCTCACCAAAAGACAGTACCATCGGTCTTCTGCCAAAGCCCATAAGGTCCGGATAACCGGGATGCGCTCCTATCGCAATCCCTCTCTCTGCAGCCGTTCTGACTACACGGTCCATAACCATAGGATCACCTGCATGCCAGCCACATGCGACATTTGCCGCAGTAACATATTTCAAAATCTCCTCATCATTTCCAAGCTTATATGAACCAAAGCTTTCGCCGATATCGCTGTTCAGATCTACTGAATGCATATGAATTCCTCCTTGCGCTACAATTGTTTGTTTACTTTTTCGGTACCGATCTATATTGCATCCGTCAGATGTTCTTGCGCGTCCGCAAATTCGAAAATCCGTCAGATGTAATCAAAAATTAATGGTTCAGGGCTTTTTCCAGCTGTTTCATTTCCTCCAGTTCCCTGATATATAACAGATGTGCCAGTTCCATACTGACCTGTACAAAGCGGATCTTCATGCCCGGCTTTGCCTGGGCGATCTTTGGAAGATCCACCGTAATGACTGTTCCAATCTTTGTATATCCACCCACTGTCTGACGGTCTGCCATCATAATAAACGGCTGTCCCGTCGTAGGCACCTGAATGGATCCAAAGGCAATGCCATCACTGATGATATTGCCGTCTTTGATATGCTTTACCGGAACCTCCCGCTCCAGACGGCATCCCTGACGGTCTGACTGGGTAGTTACTCTGGCACTGTACCAGAAAAACTTTTTCTGCTCCTCTTCAGAAAAAGCGTCCTCCTGCGGACCTAAAACTACCCTGAGGGTAACCTCGTCCGTAGGATATACCGGAACCGGCACGTGCCGTTTTTCCATATCCGGCAGCACTGCTTTCGGTGCAGTAAAGGAGATATGGTCTCCTTTCTGGAGGGCTCTGCCCTCATATCCGCCAAGTTTTTTTGCCGCCAGTGTGGACTTGGAGCCCATCATCAACGGAATATCCAGGCCGCCGGCAAAAGCGATATACCCACGGCATCCTCCGCCTGCGGCAAAGCCGAAACGAAGTACATCCCCCGTATGAACAGAAACTGCCGCATACATGGGAATCCTTTCTCCATTGATGGAAGGCTGCATGTCACCGCCTGTAATGGCAATAACATTATCCTTTTCAAAAGTAAGCTCCGGGCCTTTAAAGGTTATCTCCAGAGCGCCTTCCCCCTGGGGATTACCCACAAGAATGTTTGCTATATGAAAAGCTCTGGCGTCCATTGGCCCTGACGGAGTAACGCCATACTGCTGATATCCAAATCGTCCCTCATCCTGTACTGTTGTAAAGGGACCGGGATCTTTAACCAGAATTCCCATATCTGACCTCCCTGTTATTCTGCCCTGTGCATCTATCCGTATTACATCCGGATTATTCTTCATGCACCTTTACTTTATAAGTGCCTGCCTCATCGGCACGGCGGATCTCATCGTATTCTTTTTTCGTTACCGGTATGTAACGGACCCATTCTCCCGCATGTACCAGGAACGGATCTTCTTTTTTATAATCACAGATGGTCACCGGCGTGGAACCGATCATATTCCAGCCGCAGGGCTGTTCAAAAGGAATCAGGTCGGAAAGATTCTGCTGCACCACCACCGAACGGGCGGGGATCTTTACCCTTGCTGTATCTCTGCGCTTAAAGGAAAACGGTTCCTCAAATCTGGCTGAATAGGGATGCCCCGGCGCAAAGCCCAGCATATATACATAATAATCATGGGAAGAATGTATACGAATGATCTCTTCCACCGTGGTATGCTCCAGCTCTGCGCAAAGCTCCAGATCCGGGCCGGTCTCACCGCCGTACAGGATCGGTACTTCACGAATGATCTTTCTGGTCGCTCCGATATCTTCCATGGTATCCAGTCTCTGATAAATGCTTTCCTTCAGCTGTTCAGGACTGATCACTTCCGGAC
>CALZMS010000211.1 GCA_945788595.1 uncultured Lachnospiraceae bacterium | reverse complement strand
CTCCCGACACCTTGGTCCGTAGCCAAGTGCTCTATCCAGCTGAGCTACACGCACACATTGCTTGTTTCAAGCAACATGGATATACTACTACTCAGAATAGGAAATGTCAACACTTTTTTGAAAAAATAAATAAAAATTTTGCCAGGAAATTTAGAAGGCGATAAAAGACAGTTTCTCTGGCTGCATTTGTACAGATAATGAATGAAGTGTTCAAGGGTAAAAGAACTTTATGTAACAGCTCTCCAGGAAGGAGAGCTTTGCCCGGCATCAGTCGAGATCAGAATAAGAATCGCTGTAGCTGTTGGATCTGTCAGACTGGCTGTTCTTGTCCTGTACAGATCTGGTGCCGCAGTTTTTGTTCTGTGAATTCTTGCTGGTGCTGTTTTTGGAAGTGGTATTGCGCTCGTTGGTTGAATTTGTGCGGTTGTTTGTGTTATTGCTGTAATTTTTCGTCATAGCATACCTCCGATAATGAAGATTTTTTGGATTACAAGGTTAGTATGCCAAAAAGAATGAGCAATATACATAATTGTTAGATAATTGTTATTGCTTTTTTCCTGAATTTGTTATATAATGCAATTTGTAAAAAGAATCTTACTTTCAAAGTATTTTTTTTACAATTAATAACCCCTTATTAATTTTTATACTCCCCTCGAAACAGTCGATAGCTCCCCTATCGGCTGTTTCTCTTTTTTCTGCCATGTATATGAAGAAAGTACGATAGTTTTTTATGGAATGGGGATAAAAAGAGTCAGACCTTCGTTTCGTTAATAGTTTCTCATGTCGACCAAGAAGCAAAACAGCAAGTCAGCTCATATATATAAGAAAAAAGGACAATAATCATGAGCAGCCTGCGGGTCATTACACCAGAAGAATGGCAGAAGATGTCCCGCGATACCGATATGGTGCTGATCGATCTGCGTTCCCCTGTGGATTACAGAAAATATCATATAGAAGGAGCCATTAACATTCCCTACGAGCAAATTCGCAAAATCGCGCCCTTCAGGAAAAAGGAATTATTACTTTACTGTGACCAGGGAATAACCAGCACCGCCGCCGGCCTGATGCTGGCCCAGCGTGGCTACCACGTATCGACTCTTCAGGGAGGTATCCAGGCATACAATCGAAAAAGAGCGCAGGCGGAAAGAGAAGATAGTTGAATATTACTCTCTGCCTTTTTGCCGAGCTTCTCACAGCCCCACCACGACATTTTGTTCCTTGACGAACCCCACCCGCCCAGTTACAATAGAACTACAAAAAAAGGAGAATACAGATGACAAACTGGGAATTGATCGCCCCCTGCCATTTTGGCCTGGAGGCAGTATTAAAAAGAGAAATTCTTGATCTGGGCTACGAAATTTCTTCTGTAGAAAACGGAAAAGTCACTTTTATCGGTGATGAAGAGGCCGTAGCCTATGCCAATATATTCCTGCGCACCACAGAACGCATTCTGATCAAAGTAGGAGAGTTTAAGGCGGAAACTTTCGACGAGCTGTTTGAGGCCACCAAAGCCTTGCCCTGGGAGAAGTTTATTCCCGAAGACGGTAAGTTCTGGGTGGCCAAGGCTAATTCAGTCAAAAGTAAGCTGTTCAGTCCTTCTGATATCCAGTCCATTATGAAAAAAGCCATGGTGGAACGATTGAAAAAAGTATACAAAAAAGACTGGTTCGCGGAGACGGGCCCATCTTTTCCCCTGCGTGTGACCCTGATGAACGATGTGGTGGCCGTAGGGCTGGATACCACCGGCATTTCCCTTCATAAGCGGGGCTACCGCCAGATGACGGCGAAAGCGCCTATTACCGAGACCCTGGCGGCGGCATTGATCATGCTGACACCCTGGAAGAAGAACCGGATTCTGGTGGATCCCATGTGCGGAAGCGGTACTTTTCCCATTGAGGCGGCTATGATCGCTGCAGATATGGCGCCGGGCATGCACCGGGAATTTCTGGCGCAGCAGTGGACAAAGCTGATCCCGAAGACGTGTTGGGAGGATGCTTTCGAGGAAGCCAGAGAACGGGTCAATACGGATATTGAAGTGGATATTCAGGGGTACGATATTGATCCGGATGTGATCAAAGCAGCCAGAGCCAATGCCAGACTGGCAGGGGTGGATGGCATGATCCATTTTCAGCAGAGAGCCATTCAGGATTTTCACCATCCGAAAAAATACGGCTTTATTATTTTTAATCCGCCCTACGGCGAGCGTATTGCGGAGAAAACAGAGCTTCCGGCGCTGTACAGAGAGATCGGCGAACGCTACCGTGCGCTGGACAGCTGGTCCATGTATCTGATCACCAGCTACGAAGACGCAGAACGTTATATAGGAAAGAAAGCGGATAAAAACCGTAAGATCTACAACGGTATGATGAAGACCTATTTTTATCAGTATATGGGGCCGAAGCCTCCGAAGAGAAACACGGCCAGACAGTAAAGGAGATACCATGAGAATCGTATTTGCAACAGGCAATCAGAATAAAATGCGGGAGATCCATGAGATCATGGATGATCTTGGCCTGGAGATCGTATCCATGAAGGAAGCCGGTATATCGGCAGATATTGTGGAAGACGGCACCAGCTTTGAGGAAAACGCGGTGATCAAGGCATCTGCCATTGCCCGTCAGTGTGAGGATATCGTGCTGGCAGATGATTCCGGCCTGGAGGTTGATGCACTGAATAAAGAGCCGGGTATTTATTCTGCCAGATATATGGGAGAGGATACTTCCTATCGCATTAAAAATCAGAATATTATTGACCGCCTGGAGGGAGTGCCGGATGAAAAGCGATCAGCCCGCTTTGTCTGCGCGGTGGCCGCCGTATTTCCGGACGGGACCCATACAGTGGTACGGGAGACCATAGAAGGCCGTATCGGCTATAAAGAGAGCGGTGAGAACGGCTTTGGCTACGATCCGATCTTTTATGTACCGGAGTATGGCTGTACTACAGCTGAGCTGTCTCCGGAACAGAAAAATGCCATCAGTCACAGGGGCAAGGCACTGCGAAAGATCAAGGATATGATTCGGGATAAACAAAATGAGGTAAGATAAGAGGCAGAATAATGAAAGTATTGGTGATCAGCGATACCCATGGAAATGATGTGAATTTTAACGAAGTATGGGAAAAAGAAAAACCGGTAGACTATATCATTCATTGCGGTGATGTCGAGGGAAGAGCAGATTATATCCGCAATAAAACGCCCGGACCATGCTGCATCGTTTCAGGAA
>CALZMS010000210.1 GCA_945788595.1 uncultured Lachnospiraceae bacterium | reverse complement strand
GGATCTGGCTGAACAACCACAAAACCAATGCACATCTCTTATCAGGATGTCGAAGCCCCCTCATCATTTCACGATTTTCTCCCGCCTTGATCGGAAGAAAATATATAAACTGGGGCCATAGTACCGCAATTGGCAAGATCAGCTGATTCATGCCAAAAATAATACGCGCAGCCTCGCTTTCATCCCCTGTACATGCCTGAATATGAGCCGGGACCAGAAATAAGTAAAGAAAAACTGTCTGCGGGACATACTGCAGAAACACCCGACGAACCGGGTAAAAACACAACTTAAAAGCACGTCTCATAGTCAGTTTATACCATTAAGAACAAGCAGATATCCATCTTCAGCGGTTGAGGGTTCCGGCACTGCGCCGATCGTCCGTAAATCAATACCATCTTCAAGCTCCAGCACCTTCCAAAACTGTTTTCCTCCCCGATCAACCTTCGTTATGAACTTTAAGCCATCCGGATAAGTCTGACCGATACTTTCCCCCAGTAAGTATACTCTATGATCAGCGGCCGCCTTCAGATCGTCTGCGGTACCCTGAAACTGGATTTCTTTATTGTGCAGCACAATAATATCACTGCACACCATCTGAACATCCTCCAGTATATGTGTTGACATAATAAGCGGCTGATGCCCCTGAATCTCCTCCAGAACATTTCTCAGACGGAGTCTTTCCTCAATATCCAGGCCTACCGTAGGCTCATCAAGCAGGATCAGATCCGGCTTTCCCATGATCGCCTGCGCAATTCCAAGTCGACGGATCATTCCGCCGGACAGTTTGCTGCACCTCATATCCCGCTGCTCTTCCAAATGTGTAAGAGATATGGCCCGTTCAATTTCAGCATCCCACAAAATGCCGTCACCCTTTTTCGCTTTCAGGTATGCAAAATACTGCAATTGTTCTTTGACCGTCAGGTTAGGAAAGCCTCCGAATTTTTGAGGCAGATATCCAATCTGCAAAGTTTCTCCGGTATCAGACTGCAGACTGCCTTCCTCAGCAGACAATAAACCCGCAATGATCCGGAACAAAGTCGTTTTCCCGGAACCGTTCGGTCCCAGCAGACCGTAATTTCGGTTATCTAATTGCAGAGAAATATGATTAAATACCGTATTTTTTCCAAATCGTTTTGTCAATCCATTGATATAGAACATTAATCACATATCCTTTCTAACAGTTGAGCATCCGTTTCTTTCATGGGGCCATTGCAAAGTGCCTGAACAAGCTGAATAACCATTTTCTCTCCATTACCACTCCTCTCAGCATCGGAAATAGTGGTAAGAAGCCTTGCACCCATTTCATTTTGAGAGTCCGGAAGAATCAATTTCCATCGCTGTAAGGTTTCACCGGGAGTCTCATACAATCCTCCCATGCTGCATATTACATTAGCCAGTTCTGATGTCGGATTTGATGCCAGTATCATTTGCTGGCTTACGTTCTGAATATCCAAACCATACGACCATGTCAGTATGTAATCTCCAAATATAGCGACATCATTATTGTAATAATTGCGGCATAGATCTCTGGATGTAACAATAATTTTGCAATCTGATGCAGCAGGCGGCTCTATGCCATAGGACAATAATGCATTATAGACTCTGTTCCATTGTTCCAGCATGGAACTTTCAAATTCTTCCGGGGTTACCGTTAATTCCAGTGGAAGATAATCTTTAACCGCAGAATTCTCTGTAAGGCAGATCTCACCACCGATCAGCGTTATGCTGTCACTTGTCCCGGCATAAATATCACCATCGTATGCGGTCAGGTTTGTAACAATCTGAAAGCCGCCATTCACATGCAGAGAGATGTCAGCCGGAGGAATACGGTTAAAGGTATTATAGCCTGACGGAACCGTTATATAATTACGTATGATCTGGCGCTCACCGGTCATAGGATACCACGGAAACCATCCCGGAAGCATAGCTCCCTCAGAATACGAATAAAACACTTTGTGACTGCCGCGATATGAAATGGTAAGTTTTAATTCAGAAAGCGGCTGCTCTGTGGAGATAAGCACACAATCCCCCTTCCGTTCCCAACTGATCCCAGTCGACTCGCTCCGGATCCCTGAAATCTCATATCCATGATAGAGCGTAAAGATAAATTGATTCAGGGGCAGATCAGCCTCAATTGCCATTTCACAATCTGCATCCAGAAAGCGATTAAAAGATAATTCCATTTTATAATTCGTAACTCTGTAACCACAGGAGGATGATTGATCTGTTATCTGTACCGGTGTATCGTAAGTATAATAGTCCTGCATAACACCGTCCCAGTTTCCATCAATATGATAAGCACCGGACGGAAGATAACTCATTGCCATAGAAAACACCATGCATGCAGCAAGGATTCCCACAATGATTCGTCGTCCGCCCAGCAGAGCACAGCACGCTATAAACGTCACCCAAAAAATGAACAGCCATATTCGTTCGGGATCGGTTTGCAATCCAAGCTGAGGATTTGCTGCCCACGATCCATTCTCATAAAAAATGCGGAACGGGTGCAGTATTCCTGCCCATAATTTGTCGACCGGCCATATTGGTTCTGCCTTCCACTCCAGAGAAGAAAGCATCGGACTTACTAAAAACAGAAATCCGACAAGCAAAACGGCAGCTTCATTTCTTTTTTTCCATAGAGATAAGAAATACGCTAACATTATGCATATAAACATGGGAAGCAAAATATTCATCACATATGATTTAGCAGCATATCCAAAGAAATAGTCGGTTCCATCCTGAAGTATGCTTGTTAATATTAACGCTCCACCGATAGTCATCTGAAAAACAAAAAAGACCATCAAAAAAATCTTCAGGAAAATCTGTTGATAAAATCCGGGTTTACGACAAGCGGAAATAGCTTCATCAATATCACAATTGTATGATGATGAAGCCATTAAAAACAGCAGCAGCATTATCGCTGCATCCAGATAGAAGATATAGCGTGATAAAACATAAAGCATGTGAAAGCCTGTCATCCCGGCATTGATCAAGAACAGTAAGAAAAAAAACAGTCCCCCGTAAAGTATCAGTATACCTTTAAATCCGGGCTTTCTTTCAATCTCACGAAATATATATTTCATATTCTTTGTCACCTCATATCGATCTCATATGTATGTAATGTGCCACCAATATGTTATCGGCGGCACCTGATTTATCAACTTTATCTCTACGGTTGCAGCCTGTATTTAAGCAATTTTTTCCTTTACATTTTCTAATTCATAT
>CALZMS010000209.1 GCA_945788595.1 uncultured Lachnospiraceae bacterium | reverse complement strand
CCTGCCGTTTTCGGTCATACAGCTCACTGGCCGCTGCGTCAAGGGCAAAATACACGTCCTCACCACACTGATAACCACTTTCCTCTACCGCCTCGGTAAGAAGCTTAAATACTTCCCTGGGATCCGCAATGTCCGGTGCAAAACCACCTTCATCCCCTACCGCCGTAGCAAAGCCTTTCTCTTTTAAAATCTTTTTTAAGGTATGATATATCTCTGTTCCCATACGCAAGGCTTCTGCAAAACTCTCAGCTTTTCCGGGAATGATCATGAATTCCTGAAAATCCAGGGCTGTATCTGTGTGGGCTCCGCCGTTGATCACGTTCATCATGGGCACAGGCATCTTAGTGGTATAGCAGCCTCCAAGATAGCGATACAGAGGCATCCTGAGAGCTTTTGCCGCCGCCCGGGCCACAGCCATGGAAGTTCCAAGCAAAGCATTGGCTCCCAGATGATGCTTATTTTCCGTGCCGTCTGTATCCGTTAGCAGATAATCGATATATTCCTGATTCAGGGCGTTTTCGCCTACCAGAACCTCTGCCAGATGAGTATTGACATGCTCTGCCGCTTTTGTGACCCCTTTTCCGTGGTATCTTTTTGCTTCTTCGTCTCTCAGTTCTACTGCTTCATAACTTCCGGTGGAGGCACCGGAGGGTACCATAGCCCGGCCGGTATAGCCATCTATGCCCATGATCCCTTCTCCAACGGTAACTTCTACTTCCAATGTGGGATTTCCCCGGGAGTCGAGGATTTCGCGGGCGTTGATCCTTCGTATCGGCAAATATCGAAACATTTATATGACCTCCTGTTTTTCTATATAAAAAACATCTGTTGTCATTTTGTCCGTATTGCCGTGAAAATATGCACATTAGTTGTTTTAACAAAAAATGACAGATTCCGCGTCTCACAGAAAATCGACAGCCCCTCCCGGGGTCCTCAGATATATATGTCAGCTTCTAGCGACTTTTCGAGCACGCAGGTCGAGACTACAGGCTCGACGCGCGCGCAGGCGGAGCGTGAAATGTATAGGGATGTAGGTGAACTGTGGCCACACGCGGCGTCACTCCTAACTCGCTTTTACATCACTTTAGAAGCCCAGCGGCTCTCCGCAAAGCACCACAATGATCCGTCCCTTCACCCTAGACATCCGCGTAATCATGATCTGATCACAGATACACTCCGGACTCAGACAATCCGCACACACACCCGTCTTTGCACAGGGAGTATTAGCACCAACACGCACTGCATTAGGCGGACAGGCCTGAGAACGGATTCTCTTCACAGCTGCCTCCACATCCTCACACATCTTATTCATGGAAGCCAGCACGATCACATTCTTCGGACCATAAGCCAGACAGGCCACACGGTTGGACGCACCGTCAATATTTACCAGCATTCCCTCTTTGGTAAAAGCATTGGTACTCATCAGATGGAAATCGGCACAAACCATCTTTCCGTAAATAGCTCTGGACTCCTCCGGTGTTTTAGCCGCATGACGGTCGATCACCTCATACTCTCCGCTCTTTACCGCATCGATCACACCGGCCTGTACCATACTCTCAGAACCGCCCCAGGTCACGGAAGATCCTTTCGGCATCAGTTCCAGCACCTTTTTGCCGGCTTCCTCTTTCGTAGCACAGTAGTAAGCCGCCATACCTCTTTTTTCAAATTTCGGAATCAGTGTTTTTGCTGCATTTTCGCAGGCCATAGCTTTAAATGACATTTTATTTTTCTCCTTTATGCGTATTTTACAAAAAATCCTCTTAATGTTTGTGATATTTGCGGTCGTCCGCCTCATAACGGGGTTCACAGGTCAGATAGATGCCCAGACGCTTAAAGATCTGCTCATCTACGGATGACAACAGTACCGTGGAATGGGCCTCACAGCCTTTGAGTTTTGGCAGCTGCTCCATAGCTTTTTTTGCCAGCGGATTGGACGCGGCGGAAGCAGACAGGGCGATCAGGATCTCATCCATGTGAAGACGAGGATTCTTGCTGCCAAGATATTCTGTCTTCAGATCCTGGATCGGCGCGATAGCTTCCGGAGCCACCAGTTTCACACCATCCTCAATACCGGCCAGAGTTTTCAGCGCATTTAACAGTGCTGCAGAAACGGCTCCCAGAAGTTCACCTGTACGTCCTGTCACAATATTGCCATCCGGCAGTTCAATGGCAGCAGCAGGCAGATTTCCTGCGGCTTCTTCCCGAAGCAGAGCCCGACAGGCTACAGTACGATCCTGGATCGTGATTCCGGCCTGCTGCATCAGAAGCTCCAGCTTGTACAGATCGTCTCTTGTTTCTCCATAACGCTTATGATCACAGAGACACTTATAATAACGGCGAATGATCTCCTGACAGGAAGCTGCCCGGCAGACCTCATCATCGATAATGCAATTGCCCGCCATATTTACGCCCATATCTGTGGGAGATTTATAGGGACTTTCCCCTGCGATCAGCTCAAACATGGCATTGACCACTGGAAAAATCTCGATATCCCGGTTATAGTTGACAGTAGTCTCCTGATAAGCTTCCAGATGGAAGGGATCGATCATATTGACATCGTTAAGATCCGCAGTGGCCGCCTCATAGGCCAGGTTTACCGGATGTTTCAGCGGCAGATTCCAGATCGGGAAGGTCTCAAACTTGGCATAACCGGCTTTATTGCCCCGGCGGTATTCATGGTACAGCTGAGACAGACAGGTGGCCATTTTGCCGCTGCCCGGTCCCGGTGCAGTAATAACTACCAGCGGACGGGTAGTTTCGATATACTCATTCTGTCCATAGCCCTCATCACTGACGATATGAGCCACATCGTGGGGATAACCCTTGATCTTGTAGTGACGATAGGACTTGATACCCAGAGATGCCAGACGTTTCTGGAACTGCTCTGCCATGGGCTGCCCGCTGAACTTCGTAATACAGACACTGCCCACATACAGACCTGCCTCCTGGAATTCATCAATCAGACGAAGAACGTCCAGATCATAGGTGATACCATAGTCTCCGCGGATTTTATTGCTCTCAATATCCTCGGCACTGATCACGATAACGACCTCGGCCTGATCCTTCAGCTGAAGAAGCATCTGCAGCTTGGAATCCGGCTGAAATCCCGGCAGTACACGGGAAGCATGATAATCGTCAAACAGTTTTCCGCCAAACTCCAGATACAGCTTGTTGTCAAACTGCTGGATGCGCTCACGGATATGCTCGGACTGCATTTTCAGGTACA
>CALZMS010000208.1 GCA_945788595.1 uncultured Lachnospiraceae bacterium | reverse complement strand
CATGAAGCTTCTGATAGCTGGCTGCCACAGCTGCTTTGTTGGCTGTAACGACGTGCTTACCATGCTCCATAGCCTGCAGCATGAAAGAAGTTGCCGGCTCGATGCCGCCCAGGGTTTCCACCACCAGGTCAATTTCACTGTTTGCCAGAACATCGTCCGGATCTTCCGTGTAGAGTTCTTCCGGAACGCCAGGCTTTTTAAAACGGTCCAGGATTCTGACAACCTCTACATTGCAGCCTGTCCTTTTGGTGATCAGGTCTTTGTTTTCTGTCAGGATGGTATAAGTACCGCCGCCGACGGTGCCAAGACCAAGAATACCGATTTTTAATGATTTCATATAATAAACCTCCGTGAGTATTTTGCAATCGAAGAAATTATATAACAAATTTGAAATTTTGTCTTTATTTATTTTCATTTTTTGTTTAAGATATTGTAGAAAAAGTAAAGAAGATGTATACTAAGACGGAAAAGGAGAGAAAAGATGGCGTTACATATTGTTTTCGTGGAACCTGAAATTCCGCCAAATACGGGGAATATCGCCAGGACATGTGCGGCAACTGATACGAAGCTGCACCTGGTGAAGCCTCTTGGTTTTAATATAGATGATAAAAGTGTGAAGCGGGCAGGACTGGATTACTGGCCATATGTGCAGCTGGAAGTCCACGACAGCCTGGATGCTTTCCTCGAAAAATACGATGGCCGCCGTATGTTCCTGGCTACTACAAAGGGCGGGCAGATTTATACGGAGCCAACCTATCATGATGAAGATATGTTTCTGTTTGGGAAGGAAACAGCCGGTCTGCCGCGTGACTTTATTGCAGCCCATGAGGATATGGCTATCCGGATCCCCATGAGTGCGGATACCAGACTGCGTTCTTTTAACCTGGCTAATTCAGCCAATATTATTTTATTTGAAGCTTTGCGCCAATTAAATTTCCCGGGCTTGAAATAGGTATTTTTTTTTGGTATAATACTTGCATAAGGTATGAAGTGGTTGCCGATAAAAACAGCAGGTTTGTTTTTTTCGGTTATATGAGGTGTAGGATGAAGCTTGGTTATGATTTAACAATCGAACAGACGCAAAAGCTCACGATGACGCCGGAACTGATTCAGGCTATTCAGATTCTGCAGTTTAACACGCAGGAACTGGACGAGTTCGTTCAGGATGAACTGATGCAGAATCCGGTATTGGAATTTGATAAGACTTTTGACGAAAAGAATCGTGATGAAGTATCCAAATCAGAAGAAATGGATGTAAAGGCCTGTGAACAGGCTGATATTGACTTGCGCGAAAAGGTGAAAGAAGCGGAGTATGACGATATCAGCTACAAGCAATGGGAGTATTCCAGGGATAAGGACGAGGACTATTCTTTCGAACAGTTTGTCAGTAAGGAAGAGACACTGGAAGATTCTCTGCTTCTGCAGCTGACCTTTTCCAGCCTGAAAGGGGAGGACCTGAAGATCGGCCGTTTTCTGGTGGAGGCCATTGATGATAACGGATATCTTACGGTGACCACCGAGGAAGTGGCGAAAGTTTTTCAGGTGGAGGTCGAAAAGGTTGAGGAAGTTCTGGATATCATTCAGACATTTGAGCCATCCGGCGTCGGTGCTCGTGATCTGAAGGAATGTCTCATTATTCAGCTTGCAGCCAGAGGACTTCTGGAAGATACTGTAGAATACATCATTCTTCATCATCTGGAGGATCTGGGAGAAAACAAGCTGAATAAGGTAGCTAAGGCACTGGGACTCCCCATTGGACAGGTTCAGATGGTCTGCGATCTGATCCGCTCCCTGGAACCGAAACCTGGCAGAAGCTTTGCCAGCGGAAGCAATGTGAAATATATTACGCCGGATGTAACCGTAGAGAAAATTGACGGAGAATATCAGGTCATTACCAACGAGTACAGTGCGCCGCGGCTTATGGTCAGTCCATATTATACCAACCTGGCCAGATCTGCTCTGGATGATATGGAACTGAATAAATATCTCAATGAGAAATATAACGCAGCAATCTGGCTGATCAAGAGCATAGAGCAGAGGAAGCAGACCATATTCAATGTGGTCGATGCGGTAATAAAACATCAGAAGGATTTCCTGGATCATGGAACGAAATATCTGAAAACACTGACACTGAAGCAGGTTGCGGATGATCTGGGAATCCATGAATCCACTGTCAGCCGTGCCATCAACGGCAAGTATATGCAGACGCCGCGGGGGGTATTTGAGATTAAATATTTCTTTTCCAGCGGTGTAACAGGAAGTGATGGTGAAGGTGTCTCATCCAACAGTATCAAGTCCATGATTAAGGATATTATTGACGGAGAAGATCCGAAGAATCCTTACAGCGATCAGGACATGGTGAAACTGCTCAGCGACAGAGGCATCGAGATTTCCCGCCGTACGGTGGCGAAATACAGAGAAGGTTTAAATATCCTTTCTTCTTCCAAACGAAGAAGGTATTAGGAATTTAAATACATATCAACTATTTTATCAACAAATTATAATTGACCATTCGTGGAGAATTCAGGAGGAACAAAATGGCGATTAAAGTGGGAATCAGCGGCTTCGGCAGAATCGGCCGGGTTGTTATTCGTGCTGCAATGGACATGCCGGAAATTGAAATTGCCGGTATCAACGTAAGAAATGCAGATCTGGAGTATCTTCTGTACATGCTGAAGTATGATACAACATTCGGGAGATTTCCGAGAAGTCTGGAACTGTATGACAAGGGTCTGATCATTGATGGCAAAAAAGTGCCTGTATACAGTGAGTCTGAGGCTGTAAACATTCCGTGGACGGAATGCGGGGCAGAATATATCGTGGAAGCCACCGGTGCCTATGTCACAACAGAAAAAGCGCTGGATCATCTGAAGGCGGGGGCAAAGAAAGTCATTATTTCTGCACCGGCCAAGGATAAGGAAACACCGACCTTTGTATATGGTGTAAACCATCAGAATTATACCAGCGATATGCAGGTTGTATCCAATGCATCCTGTACGACAAACTGTCTGGCTCCTCTGGCCAAGGTTATCGAAGATAACTGGGGTATCGATCAGGGACTGATGTCCACCATCCATTCTGCAACTGCAAAGCAGAAGGTAGTAGATGCCCGTTCCATGAAGGACTGGAGAACCGGAAGATGCGTATTCGGAAATATTATTCCGTCCACTACCGGGGCTGCGAAGGCGGTTGGCCTGGTTATCCCGTCTCTGCAGGGAAAAATGACT
>CALZMS010000207.1 GCA_945788595.1 uncultured Lachnospiraceae bacterium | reverse complement strand
GTCAGCATGAAGGTATTGAGCATTACACTATTGGTCAGCGCCGCGGTCTGAAGCTGGCGGCGGGCAGCCGGATTTATGTGACAGATATCTGCCCGGACACCAATCGTGTTGTGCTGGGGCAGAACGAAGATCTGTTTCATAGGGAACTGACAGCAGAGAATGTGAATCTGATCTCCTGCGAGAAGATCACCGAACCTATCCGTGTGAAAGCTAAAATCCGTTATCGGCATAAAGAAGAACCGGCGACAGCATGGCAGACAGAGGACGGCTTCTTGCATCTTCGTTTTGACGAGCCCCAGCGGGCCATCACGAAGGGACAGGCAGTGGTCATGTATGACGGTGATATCGTGGTCGGCGGCGGCCGGATTTGTGCTGTAGGAGAATAAAACCCGACAATCACAATATGCCTGATAGAAAAGTTATCAGAGCAAATTCATAAAAATAGCAGGACAGGGTTATCATTTTTAACTGCAAAATAAAAAAATAGACGAAACCCACATATACTGCTATACTATAGAGAACAAAAACGGAGGTTTACTATATATGACCGATCAGAACAAGACACAGCAGAGGATCCGTCAGCTGACAGGAACGATCCTGGCGGATTATGAAAAGGGCCGTGTGGTAGATAAGCAGAATCATTTTGATGATCCCGATAAAGAAGCCGTGGCAGATATCCTGAAAAAGATACAGATCATCATTTTTCCCGGATATTTCCGCAATGAGCATTACCGGACGTATACGATAGAGAATACACTGTCCATGCTTCTGGAGGATGTGCTGTATAATCTGACCAAGCAGATCTCACTGGTCTGGAAACACCTGGAGGGCAAGGCAGAGTTTACGCAGGAGCAGACATTGGCGGAAGCACAGGAGATCGCTTTTAAGTTCGTTGAGCAGATTCCTATGATCCGTGAGTGCATCGAGACGGATGTGGACCGTCGGGGCCTGAACCCCAAAACAGACTCGAAACGGATGTGGAAGCAGCTTACGAAGGAGATCCGGCGGCGTTTAATAAGGACGAGATTATCTTTTCCTATCCGGGATTTTACGCGATCATGGTGCATCGTATCGCCCATGTGCTGCACAAGCTGGGCGTGCCGCTGCTGCCGCGTATCATGTCCGAGTATGCCCATTCCATCACTGGTGTGGATATTCATCCGGGAGCAACCATCGGCAAATATTTCTTTATTGACCATGGTACGGGTATCGTTATCGGTGAGACGACTACCATCGGCGATCATGTGAAGATTTATCAGGGCGTGACGCTGGGCGGTCTGTCCACGAGAGGCGGTCAGGCACTGAAGAATAAGAAACGTCATCCTACGATTGAGGACAATGTGACAATCTACTCCAACGCGTCTATTCTTGGCGGTGAGACGGTGATCGGCCATGATGTAGTTGTGGGCGGTAACGTGTTCATTACGTCTTCCATCCCCGCCGGAGCCAGAGTCAGCCTGAAGAATCAGGAGCTGGTTTTTCACTACAGAGAAAATACCCAGCAGGAACGCCAGGATCTGGTGCAGGAGAATGGATGGGACAGAGTCTGATTGGATGCAGTGCTCCTGTAATGTGTAAATAAAATCCAAAATTTAAAATGAAAAACAAAAAAACTGGATGTTTAGCGTGAAAAAAGCTGAGAACATCCAGTTTTCTTTACGAAAAGCCAAGAAAGTGGATATAACACCCAGAAACAAGAAAAAACGTCCAAAAGCCATAGTTAAAAAAGTCCGGTAGATCATATATTGATATGCCAGGCAAGAAAAGAGCCGAAGGAAATGTACAAGTACACATTTCCTCCGGCGTTGTTAAAATTTTTGTTTATAGTTGTTTTTTTATTCAGCGTCTTTATAATTTTTATATTCATCAAACTGTTCCAGAATCTCATCAGAAGGAGCCTTAGTGGCCAAGCTGACGATCACGATGCAGGCCAGGCTGATGATAAAGCCTACCAGCAGGGAATACAGTCCGGTAACGGTGGAGAGTGTCTGTCCGCCGATGATCGGCAGATAATCCCATACCAGTACGGTGGCAGCACCAGATACGAGACCGGCTACAGCGCCCGGCAGGTTGGTTCTCTTCCAGAAAAGACTCATGACTACCAGCGGTCCGAAGGCAGCACCGAGACCAGCCCAGGCATCAGATACGAGACCCATGATGGAACTGTTGGGATCCCAAGCAATAAAAGCTGCAATCACGGCAACGGCCAGGGTGGTGATACGTCCAACCTGGAGCACCTTTTTATCATCTGCTTCCGGTTTCAGGATGTTCTTATAAATATCAGTAGAAACTGCAGAAGAACAAACCAGAAGCTGAGAGTCTGCGGTGGACATGATCGCTGCAAGAATACCGCAGATAAAGATACCGCCGATAAAGGGCAGAGGCAGATATTCCGTGAATACTTTTGTAATCATGGCAATAAATACAGATTCTGTGGAAGCGGCACCTTCTGTACCGAGAACCTCCGGGAACAGGAAAGCTCTGCCCACGATGCCGATCACTACAGCGAAAGTAAGGGAGATCACTACCCAGACAATGGCGATCACAGAAGATTTTTTCAGCTCTTTTTCACTTTTGATGGCCATGAAACGAATCAGAATATGAGGCATACCGCAGTAGCCGAGACCCCAGGCCAGATTAGACAGGATCTCTGTCACGGTGATGGGATGATCACCGTTGTAGAACAGGCTCATGTAATGCTCAGAATTTACACCGGACTGTGCCAGCAGGTTGGTGAAATCTCCGCCCACAAAGCCCCAGGCAATGATCGGGACAACTAAAAGGCCGATCAGCATCAGCATACCCTGGACAAAGTCTGTAGTGCAGACTGCCAGGAAACCGCCCATGAAGGTGTAGAGCAGAATAACCACTGCGCCGATGATCATGGCAACGTGATAATCGATGCCGAATACGGTATTAAACAGTTTTCCGCCGGAAGCCAGTGCGGAAGCAGTATAGACAAGGAAGAAGATGCAGATGATCACAGAAGATACACCCAGCAGGATCTTTTTCTTGTCCTGATATCGGTTGCCGAAGAATTCCGGCAGGGTCAGGGAGTTATTGGCTACGATGGTGTAAGCACGTAAGGGTTTGGCAATGGCCAGCCAGTTGATGGCGGTACCAAGACCGAGACCTATGGCGATCCAGGCCTGGCCGGTACCCAGCGCATATATAGAACCGGGCAGACCCATCAGAAGCCAGCCGCTCATGTCCGATGCTTCCGCAGACAT
>CALZMS010000206.1 GCA_945788595.1 uncultured Lachnospiraceae bacterium | reverse complement strand
ATCAACATAAAAGCAAAGGACAAGCCTGCATACACCATCGAAGCCTTCGCATCCCCGGACTCTTTTTCCACCGCAAAATCATATTTATATCTTTTTCTTCGCATGTATTTTTCTCCTCATTACTCTGCAGACCACATTGATCAGATATCCCAGGATAGCACCACAGGTATTTAAAAAAATGTCGTCCACATCAAAAGCCCCTACTCTGGTGATCAGCTGCAATATTTCTACTGCACAGGTCATTAAAAATCCAAAAAAGATGACCAGAAAGCCATGTCTGCGAAAAACCGCATACATATTTGGCAGAAAAAAACCAAAGGGCATGAAGCAGACGATATTGCCGACCAGATTGGTCAGCACCGCTGCCATGCCCAGTTTTTCCCGGTAAGTCCAAAATCGGCTGATCTCCCTGAACAGCTGCAGATTGTACCTATACTCCATGACAGCTGTCCGCCCATAATATTCGGAAAAAAACAACACGTGCATCAGCAGTGCCAGATAGATCCAGAACAGGATCCGGCTGGCCAGCTCAATGCGTCGTTTCATCCTGCTATTCACAATACAGCCTCCTTAACGCTCAGATCTTATCTCTGCGGCTCAGAAGCTTTCCGCCATTGGCAATCAGAAGAATTCCCGTCACGAGACCTGTCACCAGTGAGATGATCCCCATGGTAATATTCAACGCTCCGGCACCGGTGAGAGTACTGTAAACTCTGTCTTTCATAGTCTGTCTCCTTTACTTTCTGGCTCCATACTGTTCATAGTATGCATCGATAGCTTCTTTTAATGTATCATCGATCAGAATTCTGCCCTGACATTCCTTATTGTACAGTCTCTCTACGACTTCGGCCATGGTCACAATAGCATTTGTCTCAAAGCCATACAGATCCTTTACCTCATCAAGAGCGCATTTTTCTCCGCCTTTTCCTACTTCCATACGATCCAGGGAAACCATCAGACCTACGATGGTAACATCTGCAGCCCCGCGAACCTTCGGTACTGTCTCTTCCATGGATTTTCCGGAAGTTGTTACATCCTCGATCATAACAACGCGGTCACCATCCTGAAGTTTGCTTCCCAGAAAGCTTCCTTTATCGGCACCGTGGTCTTTTTCTTCCTTACGGTCGGAACAGTAACGGATCTCTTTTCCGTACAGTTCGCTGTAAGCGATTGCTGTCACCACGCTTAAGGGAATTCCCTTATAGGCCGGTCCGAAAAGAACGTCGAAATCATCTCCGTATTTGTCATGAATAGCTTTGGCGTAAAACTCGCCGAGACGTTTCAGCTGAGACCCGGTCACATATCCGCCTGCGTTCATGAAGAACGGGGATTTACGTCCGCTTTTTAATGTAAAATCACCAAATTTGAGCACATTGCTCTCTACCATAAAATCTATAAAGTCGCTTTTATACTGTTCCATGGAATAATCCTCCTGTTATTCGTATTCTGTGCAGATTTTACCATATTGTCTGTGAAATAACAACACTTCCAAACGGGAAAAAAATACTGCCCGGCAAATGCCGGGCAGTACATGATTTTATTATGCAAATAACGGTTTCAGGCTTTCAGCCAGTTTATCTTTCTGTGCCTGTGCCTCAGCCAGATCTTTGCCAAGGGTTGTAAAGTATGTCTTGATCTTCGGTTCTGTACCGGACGGACGAACTACTACGGTAGCGCCGCCTTCCAGAGTATAGATCAGAACATTTGCAGATGGAAGACCTGTCTCTTCCGGTTTGGTGTAGTCTACAACTTTAACCACTTTGTAACCGGCGAACTCTGCGGGCGGATTCTCACGCAGCTGCTGCATAATGCCGGTCATCTTGTCCATACCGGTAAGTCCCGGGAATTCGTAGCTGTCTACTTTGTTCAGATAACGGCCATACTCAGCATAGATCTCTTCCAGACGCTGCTTAATGGAACTGCCGATGCTTCTGTAGTAAGCGGCCATCTCACAGATCAGCATGGAGCCGATAATGGCATCCTTATCTCTTACATACGGTCCGGCCAGATAACCATAGCTCTCCTCGAATCCGAAGATAAATCTGTCCACTTCACCGTCCGCTTCCAGATTAGCAATCTGATCACCGATCCACTTAAATCCGGTCAGTACGTTTCTCATCTCAACACCATAATGTGCTGCTACAGCATCAGCCAGCGGTGTGGAAACGATGGATTTACCAGCCACTGCTTTCTCCGGCATAGTGCCTTTTTCGATGCGGCCTGCACAGATATAGTCAAGCAGCAGTACGCCAACTTCATTACCGCTTACCAGCTCATAGGAGCCATCCGGGCATTTCATGGCAATACCCACACGGTCAGCATCCGGATCGGTAGCCAGCATCAAATCAGCGCCGGTCTCTTTGGCAAGATTCAAGCCCAGCTCCAGGGCAGCAAAGATCTCCGGATTCGGATAGCTGCAGGTAGTAAAGTAACCATTCGGATATTCCTGATCCGGAACGATGGTCACATCGGTAATACCGATATCTTTAAGAACCTGCATAACCGGAACGAGACCAGAGCCGTTTAACGGGCTGTAAACCAGCTTCAGTCCAGCACTCTTGCAAAGGCCCGGACGAACCTGACGGGACTCGATAGCATCATACAGGGCACGTTTGCAGTCATCGCCTACAAAACGGATCAGACCCTTCTCTACACCTTCTGCAAAGGATATGTATTTGGCGCCGGTCAGAACGTCTGTTTTCTGGATCTCGGCATACACGATAGCTGCCGCGTCATCTGTCATCTGGCATCCATCAGGACCATAAGCCTTGTAACCGTTATACTTGGCCGGGTTGTGAGAAGCTGTAACCATAATACCTGCGTTACAGTTGTAATAGCGTGTGGCAAAGGACAGTGCCGGAACCGGCATCAAAGCATCATAGATACGAACGTTAATGCCATTGGCAGCCAGTACACTGGCAGCGTTTTTAGCAAATATATCACTCTTTAAACGGCTGTCATAGCTGATAGCCACGGTCTGGGTACCCCCCTGTGTTTTTACCCAGTTTGCCAGACCCTGTGTTGCCTGACGTACAACATAAATATTCATGCGGTTTGTACCTGCTCCCAGCACGCCGCGAAGTCCTGCAGTACCAAATTTCAGTGCAACAGCAAAACGGTCTTTGATTTCTTCATCATTACCGGCAATTCTGGAAAGCTCCGGATTTAAGTCTGCATCTTCCAGATCGGCTTCCAGCCAGCGTTTGTAATCTTCCTGATACATGTTAACCACTCCATTCTTCTTTTTAAGTCTT
>CALZMS010000205.1 GCA_945788595.1 uncultured Lachnospiraceae bacterium | reverse complement strand
GGATTTTAGACAGTTTTTTACCTGGCAGTTCCCAGAGAAGCTGCGGTACTGCATCCAGCAGATCTTTTCCATACTGTTCACGGTATAATTCCGGTAATTTGTCTGTCCAGGGCAAAAAGACATCCCTTTCTTCCCGGGCAAAATTCAGGGTTTCCTTCGGCGCAAACTGCGGCTCATCGGTGAAAATTGCCGGCACAGTTTTTCTGAATTCTTTACCGATAGCCTTTTTATATTTTTCATGAGTCCGCTGGATAAATTCCCGGATAGCTTCCGTACGCAACGTATCCACATACGCCTGATCATTAAACCAGGGATCTGCTGTGGCATGCTCCATGTAAGCGTACCATTTTACACCCTGCGCCTGCTCTTTTGCATCGATACGCCGTACCGAACTAAGACACCCATTTTCATCCAGAACAACATCATACACTGCCAGAAGCTCACCATTATCCTGCCGTACGCTTTCCTGACCTCGCCCCGGTTCCGGCAGCTGATTCCTGTGAGGGCGATCCTCTGTGTACGGATGTACCGTCAACAGCAGCGTCTTTCTCGCATTTTCCGGCTTTTTGGCGGTCACAGCTCCTCCTGCGGTTCCCGAAGGCCAGCGATCCTCGTCATACAGCCAGGCCAGCATATGTTCATCCGAAGCCATCTTCGTACAGAATCGGATAAAATTCAGATACTCCTCTCCCATATAAGGCGTATCAAGGCCCGTTCTCACATGCATATGAAAACCGCCCATGCCCATTTTTTTGAAGATCTGTATCTGTCTGGCAAGTTCCTCTTTATCCAGCTTTCCATTCCAGGCCCAGAAAGGCGTGCCGCGGTATTCGCTGGTGGGATGTTTAAACAGTTCTTTGCTCAACGTTTTTTCAATATTTTTTGGATATAACATTATGGGCCCTCCTGCCGGGTTTTCCTGACCGTCCACCATACAAACTGCAAAATTCATTTCAGGCATGAAATCATTTTATTCTCAGCGTTTCTCCTGATTCTTATCATAAATGATCCGAAGTCCCTTAAGCAGCAGATCATCATCCAGAATCACGTTCTTTTTACAAAACGGCACGATCACCTTCGCCAGACCTCCTGTAGCTACCACCGTGCACTTTTTGCCCAGCTCATCTTCTATGCGCTCGATCATACCATCCAGGCATGCCGCATTGCCATTGATCACGCCACTCTGCATACAGTCAATGGTATTAGTGCCAATAACCTTTTTCGGCGCGTCCAGGCTGATACCGTGTAGCTGGGAAGCATTGGCGGTCAGAGATTCCAGAGAAACCTTGACGCCGGGCATGATCACACCGCCGATGTAGGTCTTCTTCTCATCGATAACAGACATGGTAGAAGCGGTTCCCATATCAATGACGATAGCCGGAAGAGAATATTCCTCCACCACAGCCACCGCGTCCACGATCTGGTCACTGCCCACGGATGCCGGATTGTCCATCTTGATATTCAGGCCGTTTTTCACCCCCGGTCCCACGAGAAGCACTTTTCGTTTCACAATCTTTTCCACAGCCTGACGGATCACCGAAGTGATCTGCGGAACCACACAGGAAATGATGCCTCCCTTTAATTCCGCCGGATCAATATGATAAAGATCCAGAATGATCTTCAAATCAATGGCATACTCTGCCTCTGTTTTTGTCTTTACTGTAGACAGCCTTTCGATAAACACCTTTTTCCGGTTGTGGTCGATGGCTCCTACCACAATATTTGTATTTCCTACGTCGATAGCCAGAATCATCTGTTTTTCCTCCTCATGATTTCATCCAGAATCTGTGCCGCCGTCTCATCCTTGGACAGCAGTCCCAGTTCTTTCGACATATCCTCTGCTACCAGAGTCACCACATTGGTATTGCCCGCAAAGCCGGCACCGGCCACTTTCACATTGTTGGCCACGATCATATCCACATGCTTAGCTCTCAGTTTCTTGCCCGCATTTTCCAGCATGTCCTTCGTCTCCATGCAGAATCCGCAGAGAAACTGGCCCTCTGCTTTATGTTCGCCCAGATATTTCAGAATGTCATCCGTTCTCTCCAGGGCAATGGACATATCGCCCTCGCTTTTTTTGATCTTATCCGAAGCCACATTTGCAGGGCGGTAATCTGCCACAGCAGCGGCTTTGATAATGATATCCTGCTCACCGGCACGCTCTGTCACAGCCTCAAACATATCCTTTGCACTGACAACAGGCACCACCTTTACTCCATACGGGGCTTCCAAAGCTGTCTGTCCGGAAACGAGTGTCACTTCTGCGCCTCTTCGCATGGCATTTATGGCCAGGGCGTAGCCCATTTTTCCAGAAGAATGGTTGGTGATATAGCGCACCGGATCAATACTCTCCTGGGTAGGTCCGGCGGTGACGAGCACCTTCAGCCCTTTCATATCCTTTTCATAAGCCACTTCCTTTAACACCGCCTGCAACAGCAGCTCCGGCTCCGGCATTTTTCCGGCTCCTGTATCCCCGCAGGCCAGATAGCCGCTGGCCGGTTCGATCACGGTATAGCCATGGCGGCGCAGCTTGTCCAGATTTTCCTGCACGATACTGTTGGTGTACATCCGAGTATTCATGGCCGGACTCACCAGGATCGGACATTTACATGCCAGAATCGTGGTGGTCAGCATATCATCCGCAATTCCCCCCGCGAAGACCTGCCGATACAATTAGCGCTGGCCGGAGCAATAATAGCCAGATCCGCCCGTTTTCCCAGAGACACATGACCTACATGAAATTCAAAATTCCGGTCAAAAGTATCACTGATACATTTATTTCCTGTCAATGTTTCAAAAGTGATAGGATTGATAAACTGGCATGCATTCTGCGTCATAAGCACATGTACATCCGCATGCTGCTTCACCAGCATACTGGCCAGCGACGCTGCCTTATAGGCTGCGATACTTCCCGTCACGCCAAGAATGATCGTCTTTCCTGCTAACATTTTTCTCCTCTTTACCCCCAGTTTTCCATATGATCAATGCGTTTCAGCAGCCGGTCACGATTTTCATCAAACATAAAGCTCTGATTGTACTGCTGGTACCGCTCACAGTCGTATTCTGTCAGATAGGCCACGGCATAGCTGCTGTTGTTTAATTCTGTCATAAACACAGCCATTTCCTGGCTCTCTCCGAATACGGACTCCATAAAATCAAAAGCATGCTCCAGTGCATCGCCTGCCGTATCCTGCAGCTCCATAAGCTCCTCATTTTCCGCGGCAAACCACTGCCGGATATGGCTGAAGCATTCATCTGACAGATCGGAA
>CALZMS010000204.1 GCA_945788595.1 uncultured Lachnospiraceae bacterium | reverse complement strand
GAGGAAAAGGTGAAGGCGGCGGAGAGTATGCTGATGTATACAGACAATTCCCTGCAGGAAATTGCCTTTGCATTAAATTTCAGTTCGCAGAGTCATTTCAGCACGGTTTTCCGCAAAATCGTTGGTGTCACACCACGGCAATACAGGGATACGTATACCATGGATAAGTCGGCAGAAATGAGTTCATAAAGCTGAAAAACTTGCCCAAAAACCAAGAAAAACATATAAGATATATAAAAACGTCTAAGAATTATGATGAATCTTAGACGTTTTTTTTGATAAAGTACACGATGTAATGAGGAGACGAACAGATCATTTATTTATGGAAAGTTCGAGGAGGTTTTATTATTATGAAGACTTTCAAATTATCTTTAAACAGTATCGAAAAGGTTAGTGAATTTATCAAACGTATCTCAAAGTATGATGGCTGCATGGACATCGCCGCAGGCCGCTACAGTGTTGACGCCCGCTCTCTGATGGGTATTCTTTCAATTGATCTGAACCGTGTTCTGGAGCTGAGAGTTCCGTCCGATTATCAGTGTATGGATGCACTGCAGAAAGACATTCAGCCGTTTCTGGCATAAGACATACTGCTGACAGCAGCAACATGACAAATCGTAAAAAGGTCCGGTGTATTTGCAAAGGTGCGAGTGCGTCGGGCTTTTTATTTTTGTATGGAAGAAATATGAGAAAAAGTCTCCTGAAAGACAAAACGATAAAGAAAATTATCGACGATAATTGCAGCGTAAGAAACAAAAAACCACAGTATGGAGAACAACAGGCATATCTGCCCCATGAGATTGAAGGCATGATTGCTGTAATCCCATACCCCCAGTCCAAGCCATGTATTGACGATGAGACCGGTGATAAATTCAAGAAATGTAATGATCAGGGAACAGAGGGCCATCAGCAGAACGCGGGAATGGCCCTTTTTCCATGTCCGATTCAAATGATCAATAATGATAAAACAGATGCCGCTTAGAACAAACATACTCCAGTGGGAATATCCCCGCCAGAGAAGCTCCATACAGTAATATATACTGCCGCCTACGCCGAAAAGAAAAGGCAGCTGTAAAAGAGGTTTTTTCATTGGATTCTCCTTATTTGAAGTTTGCAGATGTGAAAGGGGATGCTTTTTTAGTATGGAGAGTAAGGCAAAAATCTATGCACATATGATATGGAAAATACAGGTTAACGACAAATTCTGCAAGGTGTTGGAAGCTGCAGAAGGGACAGAACATATCCGTAGTCAGTGGGAGAATAGTTCAGAAAAATGAGATATTTCAGTATAAAAATCAGAAGCAGAAAAAACTGTTGATAATAAATAAATTTTATTATAAAATAAAAATATATAATTTTTCATTATTACATATACGTGCTACTATGGTAAAGAAAGGAAAACACAATGCTGGATTTCAGGATCGAAACATTTCTCGAGGTCTGCAAAAGCCTGAATTTTACCCAGGCAGCCCGACAGCTGAACATCACACAGCCGGCGGTATCGCAGCATATCAAATGGCTGGAAGAATGCTATCGGGTAAAGCTGTTTGAAATGCACGGGAAAAAGCTGCAGCTGACGCTTGCGGGAGAGAATCTTCGCGACGCTCTGACAACGATGCAGCACGATATCGTCAGTCTGAAAGAAAAAGTGCAGGAGACGGAGGAGAAAAAAAGACCCTTAAAGACGGGGCTGACCTTCACCATCGCGGAATACGAGGTGGCCGGAAGTATTTCCCGTTATCTTTTGCAGGAATCGACGGTGTCCATGATGCTTTCTGTGGGGAATACGAGAGAGCTTCTTCGCGAGCTGGAGGAGGGAACCATAGATTTTGCCCTGGTGGAAGGAAACTTTCCCGGTGAGATCTATCATCATGAGTTTTTTTCACGGCAGCGCTATATTGCGGTGTGTGCCGCTTCAGATCCATTGGCTGTGGGAACCTATACCATTGACCAGCTGCTTCAACGCAGGCTGATCATCCGGGAAGCGGGTTCCGGTACGCGAAATATAATGGAACGGTATCTGGAGATGAAGGGTCTTGGAGTGGAAGACTTCATGGCAAAGGTGGAGACCGGAAACGTGGCCCTGATCAAGCAGCTAGTGTCAGCGGGATGCGGTATTACCTTCCTGTACCAGACAGCGGTGCAAAAGGAACTGAATGAAGGCAGCTTGTGTGAAATATCCCTGTCAGATATGGAGATCACCCACGATTTCACATTTATCTGGCGAAAGGACAGTATATTCAGCGAAGACTACAGCAAAATTTTTACCATGCTGAAGGAAAACAGAGATCACAAAATGGAGGAGCACAGATGAAGGTAGTAATCATTGGCGGCGTAGCAGCCGGAACCAAAACCGCGGCAAAGCTGAAAAGAGAAGACCGCAGCGCAGAAGTAACCCTGATCACCAAAAGCACCGACATCTCCTATGCGGGATGCGGACTTCCCTACTATGTGGGCGGACTGATTGAAGAGAGAGAAGAACTGGTAGTAAATACACCGCAGAAATTCGCGGCCCTTACCGGTGTGGAAGTACTGACCGGAAGAGAGGCTGTTGCTGTGGACAGCGCAGCTAAGACTGTACAGGCCAAAAATCTGGCCACAGGTGAGACAGAAAGCTATAGCTATGACCGTCTCGTGATTGCTGTAGGTGCTTCTCCGGCAGAGCTTCCCGTAGAGGGCATGGACAAGCAGGGCGTGTTTAAAATGCGTACCCCGGATGATGCTGTAGCAATTCGCTCTTATATAGAAGAAAACCATGTGAAAAAGGCTGTTGTGATCGGTGCCGGATTTATCGGACTGGAGGCTGCTGAGAATCTGCAGGCCAAGGGCGTTTCCGTTACCGTGATCGATTTCGCTTCACAGATCCTTCCGGAGATCCTGGACGTGGAAATGGCCAATTATGTAAAGAAACATCTGAGAAATAAAGGTATCCGCGTGATCACCGGTGCCAAAGCCGAGGCTGTTCTGGGCACCGAGGCTGTCACAAGCGTACGTACCAGCGCAGGCACACTCCCCTGTGAGATCCTTGTCTGCGCGGCAGGTATCCGTCCGAATACAGATTTCCTCAAAGATTCCGGTCTGGATATGTTCAAGGGAACCATCAAGGTTGATTCTCAGTTAAAGACCAATCTGCCGGATATCTACGCAGCAGGTGACTGTGCTCTGGTTACCAACCGCATAACAGGTGCTGAGAAATGGTCACCTATGGGATCTTCCGCAAATATGGAAGGAAGAACTCTGGCTCAGATCCTTGCCGGTAAAGACAAATCCTATC
>CALZMS010000203.1 GCA_945788595.1 uncultured Lachnospiraceae bacterium | reverse complement strand
ATCTGTCTTTTTTGAATCTTGATATTACTGATTTATTGGCAATTGATTTAATCTGCTCTGCATAATTTTATTTTTCGTATACGTGAGAATAATATTATTGCAATTTCTGGTCTGCTTCAGAATAATCCAAATACATTTCTCATATATGAAAAATAACAGCTTTTAACTGCCTGTCTATTAGAATAGGTCAATCATTTTATCATGTATGGAAATAACAACTATTAGATGCCAGTCTATCAGAACAGGCTAATCATATTTATCATATATAAATAATCACAGCCATAATGTAATTTGTTATAAAATCCAAATTATGTCTGATCAGAAACAGATATATACTCTAATACCCCATGGGGGTATTCTGTACTTTCTCAGAATATACCCCCACAGGGTATTTGTCAATGGTTATTTTTATGATTTTTTTTCATAAAGAATATGCTTCCCAGAAGTAGGATGGTCACCGCCAGGCCAACGCTCCCCATAATAAACAGTTTATAATGCTGTCTATTTTTAATGGCCGCTTCGTCACTATGCTGTGCAAATGCCCGGATAAACTCCCGGCTGCATACGCTGCAGAAGCCATATTCTTTGCCAAGATACTGCATTTTACAGTTTTGCGAGGGTTTATACCAGCCGTTTTCCCCGTCCTCAAAAGGATAAACAGCGATACCTTCCTGCCCCACAAGATCTGCCCAGGATACCAGCGCCGGATCTGATTGACGGGTAGTGTTGGGAGTTTCAGTCATCTGTGCCTCTCCCGGCCAGTACTCATCGCCCAGCCCGGCGATGGTATGCCCAAGTTCATGTAAAACAATCTCCACTGATTGCTCATGCAGAGATGCCACACAGATCTGCCCGCCGCTTCCGCCGTATGTTTCTGCATTAATAAGCATTATGGTGTAATCCATATCCGGTACATACTGTTTCGCCATGAGAAGGGCTTTCTGTTCCTCGGTTTCATCGATAGACAAAAGTCTCTGTACACCATCGGTCCAGTATCGGCTGTGAAACAGGGTATCCCGGCTGTCTTCGATCTCCTCCTGCTTTGACTGCGCCTGATCGCCTCTGGCACCGGACTCCCCGGAAATGCAGCCCAGAGCATAGAATTTAAAAATACCCTGGTTTTCTTTAAATGGCGAGGTATCCAGGATATACGCTGCCGTTTCTTCTGATTTTTCAAAAAAAAGCTCCTGTTCGTCCTCCGTAAATCCATCATCTAGAATAACAAATACGAAAGCATCTTCGTCTTTTGCATTTGAATTACCAGCGACCATGCGAAGCTCCTGAATATTGTCATCTGCCAGGACCGGATGCGTTAAAGAAAAGCTTCCCACCATATAGATCAGCAGGAAAATGAACGTATGGATCTTGCAGAAAGATTTTGTCTTACTGTGTGTCTTGCAAAATATCATTTTTGTATACCTTTAATCTCCACCATGGATAAATCTTTGCGCCTGCATATTATGTCGGATATAATACTGCATTTTTCAATAATTATAGCCATTTTCTTACTGCTTGTGATAGGAAATTGGACTTTTTTATGTACTTTATCCAGTAACATCCATTTTCACACTACTTGCGATAAGAAACTGGACTTTTTTCAAATTAGCTATATAGTGGCATCCATTTCCATGTTGCTTGTCGTGGATAATTGGACCTTTTTTAAGTTATCTATACAGTAGCATCCATTTCCATACTACTTGTCGTAGATAATTGGTATTTTAAACTTTCTTACATTCTTCAGATATATAGGAAAATGTTTCGAAAAAAGGAAGTCCCTGCTCACGGCAGATACGGGCCACATCCTCATATTCAGGATAAGCTTTTTTCAGGCCATTATTTTCACATATCTTTATCCGCACTTCTCCCCAAGGTGTGGAGCTCTTTGTTATGGTGCGGTTCATCACGGTTCTCTCTACCGGGATGCGGCGGATACCTATGGTCGTGGTCTCACGGAAAATAATATTTTCAAGCTCCGGTGCCTGCTGCCTGGTACAGATCACCTGCAACTGGTAGCCGGGACGATTCTTTTTCATGTATATCGGTATATAATGCACATCTCTGGCTCCGGCGGCAAACAGCTGCTCCATGCAGTATCCCAGTGCCTCACCGCTGCAGTCATCGATGTCAGTTTCCAGCTTGAGAATTTCTTCATCCATGGAGCATTTTCCATTTTCCTCCATATCAAGCTTTGAGACGGCTTCTACTGTTGCTCCTGTTTTCTCCATACTGAGCATCAATGTATCTTCCGTTTTTTGTTCTGAATTATCCTTGATGAGAATTGATGTGCCTTCCACTCTGGTGCCGTCTGTCTCCAGCATCATAATCCGAAGAATACCCGGAAGTCCATATTCACGCTTTCCAGCGCCAATACCGGTGCAAAGGATACGATACATATCTGGCAATCTCTTTTGCGTTCCAAAGCAGGCAGCGATGGCCGCGCCTGTGGGTGTGACCAGTTCTCCCTGAATTCCTGCCGGTCGGAGAACCAGACCATATTTCTCCGCAATAGCCGTAACTGCCGGTACAGGTACAGGAATCATGCCATGCTGACACCGGATCATACCTTCTCCCTCATGCAGCCACGGAATCACCGCACTGTCCATGCCAAGACTGTCGGCACAGACAGCTACCGCCAGAATATCTACGATAGAATCCACAGCGCCTACCTCATGAAAGTGTACCTCTTCAGGTGTAACTCCATGAGCTTTTGCCTCTGCCTCTGCAAGGATCGTAAACATACGCGTGGCCAATGTTCTGGCATTTTCTGACATTTCCGACTTATTTATAATATGAAGAATGTCAGAAAGTGAGCGGTGCATATGATGATCATGGTACTTATGAGATGCTGCTTCATCATGCACTGAATGATGCTTATGCGTTTCCGCTTGTTTATTCCCATGAAGCCAAGCCATATCATGGTCATGATTTTCATGCGTCTCATCCAGCAAAACGCTGAAATCGCAGACATCAATACCGGCTTTTTTCACACGGCTGATTTTTACCTGAAAGCCTTCGATTCCCTGAGTATGCAGGCTGGCAATCATTTTTTCCAGCGCCTCTCTGTCCGCGCCAAGATCCAGAAGGGCCGCCACCGTCATATCACCGCTGATACCACTGCTGCAGTCAAAATAAAATGTTTTACTCATGCTCTCTCACCGCCAGTCTGTTTATCTGGGTAGCCATGTAGCCCGCCCCGTAACCATTATCAATATTCACCACCGCAATTCCGTTAGCGCAGGAATTGATCATGGTCAGAAGTGCCGCCACCCCGTGAAAGCTGGCGCCATAC
>CALZMS010000202.1 GCA_945788595.1 uncultured Lachnospiraceae bacterium | reverse complement strand
ACTGCGTGGCCTATACCGGCACCCATGATAATAATACGCTGCTGGCCTGGCTGGCCGAGCTAGACCAGGACGCCATTTCTCTCATGGAAGACTACATAGGCAACAGCGGTCATTCCAAAGAAGAAAAAGTCTGGGATGTGATCCGCCAGACACTGGCCTGTGTGGCTGACCTGGCGGTGATCCCCATGCAGGATTATCTCTGCCTCGGCGGTGAAGGCCGTATCAACCAGCCCTCTACTCTGGGAAATAACTGGACATGGCGTATGGCACCGGACGCGTTTACGGATGAACTGGCCGGCCGTATTGAGTATCTTACCAGAATCTTTGAAAGAAAATAAAAGTAAATACCTTTCGCAGATGCGTTTTGCGTATAAAAGCCTTTTTGCATATAAATACTTATGTAAAAAGGCTTTTTATGTGTGTGCTCTGGTCTGCGGCAAAGAATGCATGGAATACTTCCTGAAAATGCCTGTTACGTTTTTGTTACGAAAATTGATATATAATATAATATTATGTGTCCGAAGCGGAAAGTGAGAGGCTCCATGGAAAAAAGAGGAAAATGTAACTGGAAAACTATATGTAGAATAACAGTTGTTACTGCAGGAGTATTGTTGCTGTTCCTGCTGGGTTTCCTTGGCATGGGGAAAAACGTGGATGTGCAGAAAACAAGACCGGACGGTAGTTTTCGTCAGATCGTAAACTATACCTGGAGCGAGAAAAAAGACAGCTCTTCGCCCTCCGGGTATACGGAGGAGTACCGATTTATTCTGTCAGATGCAGTGCGCCATGACACCTGCCTCGCATTTTACACCATGCATCAATATGTACAGGTATATCTGGATGAAACCAATGTATATACGTCGAAATCTTCAGATGAATTTTCTGTGATAAAGACTTCCGGGGGGATCTGGGTAATGATCCCGCTGTATCCCGGGGATGTCGGAAAAGAAGTGCGCATTGTGATCACCCCGGTATATGAAAATGCCCGGAACCGGGATATGAAGTTTATGGTGGGCTCTGAACTGTCTATAATTAAAGCTAGTCTGAAACATGGTTTTCCCCTGTTTATAGTCAGTGCTCTGACCATGCTGGCGGGCGCGGTTTTTATAGGCGCCGGCGTATACAATCGATTGATCAATAAAAAGAAAGGGGAATTATTTTCCTTTGGTGTATTTGCCTTTCTACTGGGATTATGGCGATTTACGGATACAGAATTTCCTCTTTTGGCGCTGCCGGACAGGGCAGTGTTTCCGCTTTATCTCTCTGTAGCGGCGCTGATGTTCGGTATGATCCCTCTGGTCATTTCCCAGAAGAAAAATCTACAGGAAAATTCGGTTTATATTTACTGCACGATAGTTGCCGTGACCTGTATCGTGCAGGTTGTTTTGCAGTATATGGGCATCCTTGATCTGTGTGAAAGTCTGTTTGTTACATGGTGCCTTGTGTTTTTCGGGATAATTCTGATCTGGATATCGCAGGTCCGCCAAGTCAGAGAAGAAGTGACGAAGACCCGGCAGATTTACAGAAAAATTATCTGGGGATTGCTTCTTGCTGGTATATTAGCGGATGCCATTACCTATTTTGTTACAAGAGATAGTGCCCGGATGATTTTTTTTATGCTGGCATTTCTCATTTATATTGTTATTCATTTAGTAATGTTCGGTATTGAGTATCAGAACCAGCAGATCATGCTGGCGGAAAAGGAACAGCAGATCATGAATACGCGGATCTCTGTCATGATGAGTCAGATCCGTTCCCATTTTGTTTTTAATGTGCTCAATGCCATCAGCGGCATGTGTAAATATGATCCAGAAAAAGCAGATCAGACTGTGGTGTGTTTCGCCAGGTATCTCAGAACGAATATCGATATTATGCAGGAAGACCGCCCGATCACATTCAGGCAGGCACTTTCCCAGCTGGAGGATTATATTGCTCTGGAAAAGATCAGGTATGGAGACAGACTGCATTTTGTCAAGGATATCCGGGCAGAGGACTTTATGCTGCCCTCACTGATCCTGCAGCCCATTGTTGAAAACGCGCTGGAACATGGACTGAAGCAGAAACCGGAGGGCGGAACAATCATTCTGCGGACATGGGAGGCGGATGATGAGATTAGGATTCTCGTGGAAGATGACGGTATCGGTTTTGATACGGAGGTACCGCAGGATAAGCGGTCAGTGGGATTAAAAAATGTCAGCTTCCGTCTGCAGCATATGATGCATGGACGGCTGACGATCAACAGCTCACCGGAAAAAGGAACTATCGTTACGATTTCCATTCCCCGTAAGGAGGCAGAGGAATGCATGTAATTTATGTAGATGATGAAAAGCCGGCACTTGACAATTTTAGGCTTACGGTAGCTGGTTTTAAAGAAGTTGAGACACTGGAGCTGTTTGACGAAGGAGAAGCAGCTCTGACCTGGGCCGGAAAACATGTGGTGGATGTGGCTTTCCTGGATATGGAAATGCCGAGGCTTCATGGACTGGCGCTGGCCATGAAGCTTAAAGAAATCAATAAAAATACGAGAGTGATTTTTGTGACAGCTTTCAGTCAGTATGCGCTGGATGCCTGGAACGTGGACGCTACAGGATATGTGCTCAAACCCTACACTGCCCAGGATATACGTAAGGAGCTGGAAAAATGTACGTATCATCCGCTTCCGTCCAGTCATATTGTGATCCAGACGATCCCTACGCTGGTGATTCTGGTGGACGGCAAAGCACTGTATATTCCGGGAACAAAACCCCGGGAGCTTCTGGCTCTGCTGGTTGACAGAGGAGACCAGGGAGTTACCACAGGAGAGGGAATAGCCTGTCTGTGGCCGGACAGGCCAAATGATACAGGAACCCAGTCATTGTTCCGGATGACGTATAAACGTCTGGCGGACACACTGGAGGAGGCAGGAATCGGTCAAATCCTCTTCTCTTCAAGTAATCGCCGCTATCTCAGGATCGAACAGGTAGACTGTGATCTGTATCGTATCCTGTCGGGAGACACTGCAGCGGCAAAACGTTATGCGGGACAATATCTGCAGGAATACTCCTGGGCGGAGGAAAGAAATGGCCAGCTCTACCGTATGCTGCTGGCAAAAGAATAAAGAGCTGTTGCTTTCATTATGAATAGTATTAGGGAAAGACTGCCATGGGAAAATTTCGTGGCAGTTTTTTATTGCTGCGCATATGAAAAATATCCATCAGAAATTTTTTTGTCAAAAACGAAAACGTTTAAGTAAAATAGATGTATAAGTTACGTAATTGTTACGCACAAACGTGTATTATGTTGAAGTAATGGAAATAAAGGCGAATAAGG
>CALZMS010000201.1 GCA_945788595.1 uncultured Lachnospiraceae bacterium | reverse complement strand
TGCTTGGCTTGGTACACGAAATGTATAAGCCCATTCCGGGGCGTTTTAAGGATTATATTGCCATGCCGAAGCCCAATATGTACCAGTCCCTGCATACTACACTGATCGGACCAAATGGCCAGCCCTTTGAGATCCAGATCCGTACCTTTGAGATGCACAGAGTGGCAGAATACGGTATTGCGGCTCACTGGAAATACAAGGAAGCTTCCGACGGCAAGAAGGTGCAGGGTGATCAAGAAGAGGCAAAACTCAGCTGGCTTCGCCAGATTCTGGAGTGGCAGCAGGATATGTCCGATAATAAAGAATTCTTAAAACTTCTTAAGAGTGACCTGAATCTGTTCTCCGATAATGTATACTGTTTTAGTCCGGCAGGTGATGTAAAGACACTGCCCAGCGGTTCTACCACCATTGATTTTGCCTACAGTATCCACAGTGCGGTAGGAAATAAGATGGTAGGCGCCCGGGTCAACGGAAAGCTGGTTCCCATAGAGTATAAGATCCAGAACGGCGACCGTATAGAGATCCTGACCAGCCAGAATTCCAAAGGCCCCAGCCGTGACTGGCTCAAGATCGTCAAAAGTACCCAGGCCCGCAACAAGATCAACCAGTGGTTCAAACAGGAGCTTAAAGAGGACAATATCCTTAAAGGAAAAGAGCTTCTGAATAACTATGCGAAATTAAAGGGCAAGGTTCTCGGAGAATACACCAAGTCTCAGTATATAGAAGCAGTGCTCAGAAAATACGGTTTCCGTGACTGGGATTCCGTACTGGCAGCCATCGGCCACGGTGGTCTGAAGGAAGGTCAGATTCTGAATAAGCTGATGGAAGCTTACGATAAGGAGCATGCCCAGATCCTGACAGATCAGGAAGTGCTCAAGGCAGCTGCAGATGACAAATCTGCGCCAAAAAGCGGCAAACATGGCGGCGCGATCATGGTCAAAGGAAGTCACGATGTCAGTGTGCGTTTTGCCAAATGCTGTAATCCCATCCCAGGCGATGAGATCGTCGGTTTTGTCACCAGAGGAAGGGGTGTTACCATTCACCGGACGGACTGCGTCAATGTGCTGAATATGAATGGCATGGACAGAGAGCGTATGATAGAGGCAGAATGGCAGCCGGAGGAGACAACAGGACAGCTGTTTACGGCAGATATCACCGTATATGCCAACAACCGTACCGGCCTTCTCGTGGATATTTCCAAGCTGTTTACCGAGCGAAAGATCGATCTGACAGCCATTAATTCGCGCACCAGTAAGCAGGGCACAGCAACTATCAGTATGACCTTTGATGTGCACAGTATAGAAGAATTGAATTATCTGATCGAAAAAGTACGACAGATCGACAGTATTATAGATGTGAAGAGGACTTCAGGTTCTTGATCGAGAAGGAGGAGTTATGAATCAGGCTGTAATACAGCAGAAAGTTCTGGGTATGGTAGGAACAAACTGTTATGTCTGCATGCATGCTGAAACAAAGGAAGCGTTCATTGTGGATCCTGCAGACAATGCCGCTGCCATTATCCGCCTGGTCAGTGATATGGGCGCAAAGCCCTGCGCAGTGCTTTTGACCCATGGCCATTTTGATCATATCGGCGCGGCAGATGAGCTGCGAAGAACGTATGAGATTCCGGTATATGCCCATGAGGCAGAAGAGGAGCTTCTGGCATCTCCCACCTTAAATCTGTCCGGCAGCTGGGCTTCATCCATCGTACTGAAGGCAGATCATCTGTTAAAGGATGGAGATAAACTTAAGATCGCCGGATTTTCTCTGCGGGTGATGCATACTCCGGGGCATACCGAAGGCAGCTGCTGCTATGTACTGGAAAACGAAGATATTCTGTTTTCCGGTGACACACTGTTTTGCCAGTCTGTGGGAAGGATGGATTTTCCCGGCGGCAGTGCTCTGGCCATGCGGCGCAGCATTCAGCGGCTGATGACAGAGCTTTCCGAGAACGTGCATGTGCTTCCGGGACATGGCGAGACTACTACCATTGGTTATGAAAAGAGGAACAATCCATATGCTTAATATAGGCATAGAATTTAACCTGCATGATTTTGAGTATGATGTGTATTCCCTGGTCAAGGCTTTTTATCCGGCTGCGGAAGTGAAGAATTTCTATACCGGTGAGGAACAGACCGGGGAATTTTCACTGTTACTGAAAGTCATCTGTGAAGAACATAAAATTACAGTGCAGCTGTGGGAGGGTCAGGCATATATCGGCAGCAGAGCCTGTGACATCGAGTATGCCGCAGACAGAACAGCGACAAAAAACACCTTAAAACAGCTGGTATACAATATATTGTCAGAAAAAACAGGAGAAACACTTCCCTGGGGCACCCTGACGGGAATCCGTCCCACGAAGATTCCCATGCATCTTCTGGAAGAAGGCTGGAAAAATACTCAGATCGCCGATTACATGCGAAAGACATATGGTGTCAGCAATGAAAAGACGTCACTGTCTATTACTATTGCCAACCGGGAAAAGGCGATCCTTCAGGATATAGACTATGAGAATGGGTACAGCCTGTATATCGGCATCCCCTTCTGTCCGAGTATCTGCCTGTACTGCTCCTTTGGCTCCCACCCTTTAAAACAGTGGGAAAAACGGGTGGATGAGTATCTGGATGCCCTGATCAAAGAGATTACTTTTACAGCGTCAGCTTTTTTCGGTAAAAAGCTGCAGAGTGTCTATATCGGCGGAGGCACACCCACCACCCTGACACCGGAGCAGTCTGACCGGCTTTTGCAGGCCGTGACAGAGAGCTTTGATCTGTCTGATGTCCGGGAATTTACAGTGGAAGCGGGACGGCCTGACACCATCACAGCGGAAAAGCTGGCTGTCCTGAAAAAATATCCGGTGACTCGTATTTCCATCAATCCCCAGACCATGAACCAGAAAACGCTGGATCTGATCGGCAGAAAGCATACGGTGGAGGATATCCGGGAAGTATTCCATACGGCGAGAGATCTTGGTTTTGACAACATTAATATGGACCTGATCGTGGGACTTCCGGGAGAAGGCTATGAGGAAGTAGCGCACACCCTATCACAGGTGAAAGCACTGGATCCGGACAGTCTGACTGTCCATTCCCTGGCTTTAAAAAGAGCTACACGGCTGAATTTATTTAAAGATGAGTTCCAGGAGATTTCTTTTGAAAACAGTAAAGAGATCATGGATCTGTGTGAACATACGGCCATGGAGATGTCCATGGGTCCCTATTATATGTACCGTCAGAAAAATATGGCCGGAAATTTCGAAAATGTGGGATATGCAAAGGTTGACAAAGCAGGAATATACAATATACTGATT
>CALZMS010000200.1 GCA_945788595.1 uncultured Lachnospiraceae bacterium | reverse complement strand
TATACTGTTATAGCCACTGTTTTTTATCCGAAAGCTACCGGACTTGCCAGTCCATGAGCAGACGGTTATAATGACCATAAATCTATAGAAAGAAAAAGAGCATCCCCTTTATGATGTCGTGTTACCAGCACGTCATCAGGAATGCTCCACTCACTAAACATGGTCATTATAAAACATTACCGATTAGAACGCAAGGATAACTCTGATTTTTTTATGTGAGGAGCAGGGAAAAATCCCATTGTCCATGGTGTGAAGGTGGATTTCAGGTGATCGGCAGCCGTAAAAGGATATTGCGAAGACAGGACGCCTCTGTCTCCCATCTGATTATCCGGAGACTGAAATGCACTGGCTGCGGAAGGATCAGCCATGAACTTCCTGACATTGTTGTGCCTTATAAACGCCATGAATCTGCCACTATTTCACAAGTACTGGAAGAACGTGCGACTTCCCGCCAGGACAGTTATTGTGAAAACAGCACGATCCGCAGATGGAAGCTCTGGTTCTTCCTGCTCCGTGATTATCTGGAAAGTACCGTACATGCCCTGATGGAACTCTGGCACTGTGCTGCTTTTGTCAGACTGCCTTTATATCCTCTTGAATGCCAGGCTGACGGCTGGCTGAAGATCATTGTCCGCAATCTTGTAAATTCAGGACGCTGGCTACAGACCTGTTCTGCGTGGAAGGTCTGGCTGCCGGATGTTAAACTCCCCTTATCAAAGCCGATCCGGCTAACATAAGGAGGAAAATCATCATGGAAAAACAAAGGATTGAAGAGATTGCAGCCAACCGACTGAAATTGATAAGCCCACTTCTGGATACTGCTCTTGACCGGGATAAAAAGCAGATGATAAAAGAACAGCTCTGCATCCAGACCGGTCTTTCAGAGCGTACCATCCGTCGTTACCTGAATCTTTATCAGGAAAAAGGATTTGAAGGTCTCAAGCCAAAGAACAGTGGCCGGAGCGGGAACACTGTCATTGCGGACGATGTTCTGGAAGAAGCCATTAACCTGCGCCGTGAAGTGCCCAAACGCAGTATCAATGAGATCATCCGGATCCTGGAATGGGAAGGCCGGGTGGAACCCGGAACACTGAAACGCAGTACCCTGCAGGACCAGCTGTCCTACAAGGGGTATTCCAGCAGACAGATGCGCACTTATGCATCTACGGTCACCAGTGCCAGACGGTTCCAGAAACCATGGCGAAATTATTTATGGCAGTCTGATATCAAATATGGTATCTATGTGAATGGCCAGCCAACATATATGGTCTGTTTTCTGGATGACTGTACAAGGAACATCATGCATTCCGAGTTTTATCCGACACTCGACCAGAAGATTGTCCAGGACTGTTTCCGCAAAGCACTCCTGAAGTTCGGGGCTCCCGACTCTGTATTTTTTGACAATGGAGCCCAGTTCCGTACACATTGGATGAAACGCGCCTGCGGGAAACTGGGGATACGGCTTCTTTACGCAAAGCCCTATAATCCGGAAGCGAAGGGCAAACAGGAAAGATATAACCAGACCGCAGATTCATTTTTGAGGGAAGCGATGCTGGCAAAACCAAAATCTGTAGAAGAATTAAACCGTCTCTATCAGGTATGGATGGAAGAATGCTACCTCCACCAGCCCCACAGTGCTCTGGATGGAAGATCCCCGTTTGAGGCATATCAGGCGGATCCCCATGAAATACGTATGATCTCAGCAGAAGCCATAGCCGATGCATTCCTCTCCTGTGAGAAAAGGAAAGTGGACAAGAGTGGATGTATCAGTTTCTGCGGCCAGAAGTATGAAGTGGAACTTGGCCTGTCCATGATCCACCGAGACGTAGATGTGGTCTATGATCCAGCGGATATATCTTCCGTTACCATAGAGTGTGAAGGCTTTCCTGCATGCAATGCCAGACCGCTTGCGATTGCAAGCCATGCTGCACAGAAACCAAAACTGCCGGAACATTATGAAAAAAAAGAACCGGAAGGTTCCCGTATGCTGAATGCGGCAGCCCAAAAGAACGAAGAACGCCAGGCGATCCGCCGCACAGCGATCTCCTTTACAGGAATGAATGCGGGAGGTGGTTCTGATGTTTGAAGCTTTTTATGAAATGTCAGCCACTCCTTTTACTCGCGGTATCCCAAGCCATGAACTGTATATGCCGCCGGAACTGGAGGAAGTGGAGAACCGCCTGAAATATGTGACGGAGCGCCAGCTTTTCGCTGTCCTGACCGGTGACTGTGGGACAGGTAAGACCACGATCCTGCGGAGGTTTGCGGATGATCTTGACACAAACAGGTATAAGTTTCTTTACATATCAGATTCAAAACTCACACCCAGGAACTTTTACCGCATCCTGCTGAGCCAGATGGGCTTTGTCCCAAAATATAACCGTGGGGATGCGAAACGCCAGCTCCATGAGGAGATCGAGATCATGAGAGCCGTGCATGGGATCCAGCCGGTATGTGTCTGCGATGAATGCCATCTGATGAACCAGGAAATGCTGGAAGAGATAAGATTTCTCCTAAATACACACCTGGATTCTAAAAGCCCGATGGGATTAATACTTGTGGGACAGACAGAATTATGGAAAAAACTGCAGCTGCAGGCTTATACAGCAATCCGTCAGAGAATTGATGTCCAGAGCGTATTAAACCATTATGACCGTTCCCAGAGCTTATATACACAGGCAACTGGACTATGCCGGGTGTGGCAGAGATATTTTTACTGATGCAGCAATCGACGCTGTTTACCAGTATACTTCCGGCACTGCCAGGATGATCGATAAAGTATGCACCAGTCTTCTTCTTTACGGAAGCCAGTCACGTCTGCGCCTGATCGATGACCATGCTGTCAAGCTTGTGATTGAATGTGAATTCACTTAAGGAGATGTTTATGGAATATACATGTATTTATCAATCAGGGAATCGGAAGCAGGCATGGCAGAGTGAGATACGGCTCCTTCATCAGGATGGCTGTTCCTTTGAGGCTGAGATAAACGGACGTGGAACCTATTTTCATGTAATCGTTGGTAAACATCGTTATGGGAATTATATCTGTATACCAAACCATGATATTGGATGTGAGCTCTCTGACTATTCGGATATCTTCTGGAACCGTGAGCGTCTGTCACAACATTTAAAGAAAGTAGATGCTACTACAGTTGCATATGGATTAGTACACCTGAAAGAATTGTAGAAAAATGTCCGCCAGGGATTTGAAAAAAGTCTCTGGCGGACAGAAATATCGGTTGATTCTGGACAAAAAGCACCGGATGGTTTTGGACAAAATCGGCCGTCAGTAACAGAAATATTTTGCATAGACAAATTTAC
>CALZMS010000199.1 GCA_945788595.1 uncultured Lachnospiraceae bacterium | reverse complement strand
TACACACTGGTTCCAGCCACTGACAGGTGTTACCGCTGAGAAACATGATTCCTTTATCACCGCGCCGATGTCAGACGGTAAGGTTCTGATGAGCTTTTCCGGTAAAGAGTTGATCAAGGGCGAGCCGGATGCTTCTTCTTTCCCGTCTGGTGGTCTTCGCGCTACTTTTGAAGCCAGAGGTTATACAGCATGGGATTGTACATCCCCGGCCTTTGTCCGTTATGATGCTGCAGGTGCTATCCTTTGTATTCCGACAGCTTTCTGTTCTTACAAGGGCGAGGCTCTGGACCAGAAAACTCCGCTGCTTCGTTCCATGGAAGCTATCAATAAAGAGTCCCTGCGTCTGTTAAGACTGTTCGGAAACACTACATCCAAAAAGGTTACTCCGTCCGTAGGACCGGAGCAGGAGTATTTCCTGGTTGACCGTGAGAAATATTTACAGAGAGAGGACCTGGTATTCGCCGGCCGTACACTGTTTGGTGCTATGCCGCCGAAGGGCCAGGAGCTGGAGGATCACTACTTCGGTACGATCCGTCAGAGAATTGCCGCTTTCATGAAGGATGTCAATGAAGAACTGTGGAAACTGGGCGTTCCGGCTAAGACACAGCACAATGAGGTAGCTCCGGCACAGCACGAGCTGGCTCCGATCTACGCAGAGTGCAATGTGGCTGCTGACCAGAACCACATCGTCATGACTACATTAAAGAAAATTGCATGCCAGCATGGTCTGTACTGTCTGCTGCATGAGAAACCGTTCGCCGGTGTAAACGGCTCCGGTAAACATAACAACTGGTCCATTACTACAGATGACGGCATCAATCTGCTGGATCCGGGCAAGAAGCCGCACGAGAATCTGCAGTTCCAGCTGGTACTGGCTTGTATCCTGAAAGCTGTAGATGAGCATGCAGATCTGCTTCGTGAGTCTGCTGCTGATGTTGGTAACGATCATCGTCTGGGTGCCAACGAGGCACCGCCGGCAATTATCTCTATTTATCTTGGAGAGCAGTTGGATGATGTATTCCACCAGATCATTGAGACTGGTTCTGCAGACCACAGTCTGAAGGGTGAGAGCTTGACTACCGGTGTATCCACACTTCCGGATTTCCGTAAGGATGCTACAGATCGTAACCGTACTTCACCGTTTGCCTTCACCGGTAACAAGTTCGAGTTCCGTATGGTAGGTTCCAAAGATTCTATCTCCGGTCCGAACGTTGTGCTGAATACTATCGTTGCTGAAGCTTTCAGTGAAGCATGCGATATTCTGGAAGGTGCAGAAGATTTCGAGCAGGCTGCCCGTGATCTGACCAAGAAATGGTTCACCGAGCATCAGAGAATCGTATTCAACGGCAATGGCTATACTGATGAGTGGGTAGCTGAGGCTGAGAGAAGAGGACTGCCGAACATCAGATCTATGGTAGACGCTATCCCGGCTCTGACCACAGAGAAATCCGTTGCTCTGTTTGAAAAATTCGGTGTATTCACAAGAGCTGAGCTGGAATCCCGTGCAGAGATCCAGTTTGAGACCTATGCAAAAGCCATCAATATCGAGGCTAAGACTATGGTCGATATGGCTAAGAAGACCATTATTCCGGCTGTAATCAAATATACTACATCTCTGGCTTCTTCTATCATCGCAGTAAAGAACTGTGGTGTGGATCCGGAAGTACAGACAGAACTGCTGGGCAAGATCAATGGTCATCTGAAAGAAGCACAGAAAGCGCTGGGAGAACTGGAAGTTATCACCGCCAAAGCTGGTGCTATCGAGGATATGGAAGCCGCTGCAAGAGCATACCATGATGAGGTTATGCCGGCTATGGAGGCTCTGCGTACCCCGGTAGATGCTATGGAAGTTCTGGTAGATAAGAAAGACTGGCCGATGCCGGCTTACAGCGATCTGATCTTCGAGGTATAAGAGACGATTGTAGGTTAGTAAAATCATAATAGGGAGTCGTCAAGGTAGATGTCTCTGTCAGTGACAGAATCAGTCTACATTGACGGCTCTTTTTCTTTTAAAAGGCCGGCTTTTCTTGGGCAGATATACATGATATAGTTAGAGCAACAGAATTGTTGAAATAGGCAAAGGATGGAAAATGATGAAAGAAAAAGAAATCATTAGAATCTATGGAGAAAATTACCGGGAGATGACAATACAGCTTCTGGAAGCATGTGAGCTGGAGAAACGTATACCGGATAAAGGCATGAAGATCGGTATCAAGCCGAATCTGGTATCACCCTCGGAGGCATCCTGGGGAGCTACGACCCATCCGGAGATCGTGGCAGGAATTATCGAGTATCTGCAGGGGGAAGGCTTTGAAGACATTGTGATGCTGGAGGGTTCCTGGGTAGGAGACCGTACAGAGGAAGCCTATCAGGTTTGTGGATATGATGAGCTGGTAAGCCGGTACGGTGTGGAATTTTGGGATATGCAGAAAGATACGGCCAGTGAGAGGGACTGTGCCGGCATGGCGCTGAAGGTGTGCGATAAGACGGCTGCTATTGATTTTATGATTAATGTACCAGTGTTGAAAGGTCATTGCCAGACGAAGATCACTTGCGCCCTCAAGAACATGAAGGGATTGATTCCAAACACGGAAAAGCGCCATTTCCATGCTTGCGGACTGCATAAGCCTATTGCGCATCTGAATGCGTATCTTCAGCAGGATTTTATTGTGGTGGATCATATCTGTGGGGATCTGGATTTTGAAGACGGTGGCAACCCAGTGGTCAGAAACTGCATTATGGCGGGCTGTGATCCGGTGCTGATGGATGCGTATTGCTGCGGTCTTCTGCATATTCCGGTGGAGGAAGTGCCATATATAGGTCTTAGTGCACAGCTTGGTGTGGGCTGTGATGATGCTGCCCGGGCAAAGGTACGTACTATCGGTGAGAAGACAGAGTGGAATGATCTGGATCTTCCGTATGCCGGCAAGGTGGTGGAGCTTAAGGATGCGGTGGAGGAAGTGGATTCCTGCAGCGCATGTTATGGGTATCTGCTTCCGGCATTGGATATGCTGAAAAGTGAGGGATTGTTTGATAAGCTGCAGGAGAAGATCTGCATCGGGCAGGGATACCGGGGAAGGTCCGGGAAGCTTGGTGTGGGGAATTGTACGTCAAAGTTTGATTTCTGCGTGAAGGGGTGCCCGACGACGGAGCAGGAGATTTATGAGTATCTGAAGAAGTATATTCTCGAGAAATGAAGACGGACGAGAAAGAGTCCCCGCCGGAGATATACATAAGTCTATGGTTGTATCGTTTGAAAACACCATAGACATATGCGCACCTCCGGCAGGGACTCTTTCTCTGTTTGAAGAAGAGGATCGATAAACAT
>CALZMS010000198.1 GCA_945788595.1 uncultured Lachnospiraceae bacterium | reverse complement strand
CGTAAAACAGGAATCCGCTATATCCGTCTATGGTTTTCTCCACTTTCGGTGCATTTCTGTCCTCGATGATTGCCTGAAACATCTGTGCCACATCCTCTGTGATTGGCAATACTCTTGTTCCGGCATCCGTCTTTGTGGTTTCTATGATATATCGCATATCCGATATTCTCTGCAACTGGTGGTCAATATTTACAGTTCTGTTCTCAAGATCAATGTCCTTCAGCGTCAAGCCACAAAATTCCGATATTCGCATTCCCGTATGAAATAGTATGTACACCACTTCATAATATTTGCAGTACACCACATCGTCATGCACAAACTTTAGGAACTTTCTCATCTGATCTTTTGTGATTGCCTCTCTTGTGACTGCGTCATTTACCAATACTCCGGCAAGCTGAAATCCGAATGGATTCTTTACCAGAATGTCATCATCCACCGCCATCTGAAAGGCTGGTCGCAACACTCCACGGATGGTATGAATGGAACTGTAGCTTTTGCCATCTTCCTGCTGCAATTTGATAAGAAACAGCTTTGCATCGGAAGTTTTCACACTTCGTATCGTCTTTTTGCCAAATGCTTCCTTTGCAAGTAATCTCTGTACTGTAACATATCCCTGCTTCGTGCTTTGCTTTCGTAATTTTATCTGCTATTTTCTTTACCAGCAGATCTCTTTCATCCAACGCCTGTGTTACTAACATCTTTTCGCTCATCGTCAAATCCTCCCTTACAATCATTTTCAAATACTTTCTAAAAACAATTGTAGCGGAGTATTCTCAATTTGTCATTGAACTTGTAGTTTAATTCAATATTTGAAACTTTTGTTAAGCAAGACTCTTGTTTTTCTTACCCCACCCCCGTAAAATTAAGGTTGCAACCACCGGTTGCGCAATTGCGACTACCAATTGGTGGATTTTTCCCCTGTTTATTATATAGTGAAAGCAGAACATCCGTTTATCCGAGGAGGTGCCTATATGACTTTAGGACAAAATTTATACAACTTACGCACCAAAGCAAACATGACGCAGGAACAGCTGGCAGAAAAAATGAACGTCTCCAGGCAGTCCATTTCCAAATGGGAATCCGATGCTGCCAGGCCTGATCTGGAAAAGCTGAAACTTCTCGCAGAGTTGTACCACATCTCTATAGATGAATTATTAGGAAAAGAAGCCATTCCCCCTGTTTCTTCTGATGCGCCAAAGAAGGATAAGGATATCCTGCATCTGAAACGGATCACTGCTGGACTGGGCGTTGTAAGCCTTGTTCTGGCCGGTTCTCTGATTGCCGTCACTGTTTCTTTATCCTCACAGATCAGCATCTTGAGAAATCAAGTGGCTGCTTACTCTGTTCCGGTCTATTATCCGGCAACTACCGCAGCCGATGATCCTACAGATGACATGGATACATTTTTCCAGTCTTTTTCTGCACAGGTACAGTCTGTGAGTGATACCGCTGCAACGATCAGTTTTCGCGCTGTATTAAAAAGCTACACCGATACAACTGTTCTCTCTCTGCTGCTACAGAGTCAGACGGATACAGAAAGTACGCCTCTAAACGTCACCCTTACCCTTGAAAACGGGACATTCACCGGTACTGCTGAACTTCCTCTGACGGCAGATTCCTATCAGATTACGGGCTGTATCGACACCGATGGGCAAAAACAGACGGTAGATCTGTATTCTCCAACCAACTCAGGTTCAGGAGCTTTGTCGCTGCTCACACTGACCGACTGGCAGCCTGTGGTTTACCAGAACAACAGTACCTTTGAGAACAATACCTGCAGCGGTACCTTTTCTGTGTCCACCTATACTCCGCAACAAATGTCCCATATTTCCGATGTTACACTGGAGATCACCAAGGACGGGGAAACATTGTACTCTCATGCTTTAGACGCAGATGAACTGAAAATTATCAGTGATAGCGGTATATCTTATATGGATTATACGTTCCAGCTTCCTACTTCAGACAATCCCTGGGAGCAGTCTCTCCTTCTTCGCCTAAGCTGGTACAATGATGTTCTGAAGCAGTCCATTGCTTATGAAACGAAAATTACAGATGAACTTTTACTCAACGGTAATGATGGCGAATTTGTATACTTTGATCCAGATAATTACGATGAATACGATATGCCCAGTACCATCACTATGACACCAGGAAACAAGAAACAGATTTCCTGAACTTTCAGACAAAAAAGTGCGGACTCACAACAAATCCGCACTTTTTATATATTTCCTTTTTATTACACACTTTTTGGAACAAATTCCAATCTAAGTACCATATCCATTTCCTCAATAATTCTCTTCAGCGTAGACAAAGCTGGATTTGGTATACATTGGTTCATTTCGCGTCTCCTGAATTCTCTATCTGATTTCTCACGCCATCTCCTCCGGCACCTTACAAACATCGATCCACCCCTTACTCTGGGCAAGCGTATACAATTCCTCCGGAGTCAGCCTCACTGCGCTGTTGGCGCTGCCGCAGGCCGGGTAGACCTCCGCAAACTGTTTCAACGATTCGTCCACATACACATCCACGCCATCCTTGATGCCGAATGGACACACTCCGCCCACATCATGACCGATCAGGCAATGAACCTCTTCCGCTGTCAGCATTTTGGCCTTTTTATGAAAAACTCCCTTATACTTACTGTTATTGATCTTTGCGTCACCGGCACAGATGATCATCACCGGCTGCTCCTCCACCATGAAGGTGAGAGATTTCGCAATACGGGCCGGTTCTGTTCCTACAGCAATCGCTGCTAATTCTACCGTGGCACTGGATACAGTAAAGGTCTGTACCCGGTCGCCGTAGCCTTTGTTTTTCAGATAGGCAAATGCCTCTTCGTATGCCATATTTTCACCTCCGTACGATCCGTCTGAATCCGTCTTCCAACGGTTCCCATTCCAGCATCCGGTCATCCTCCATTGCCTCGGAAAACGTCTTGTAATACTCCAGTTTTTCCTCAATATACCGGTTAAGCGTCTCGATTCTCGGCGCTTTTTCCGCCTCCGTCATATTCATCTTTTTTGCCACGAGATCCTCCACTGCCGGTTTCATCTCTTCTTCCAGTACCGCATTGTACAGTTCGCTAAACAGCACCGGCGGCGGACATTTCTTTTCTTCGATCCATTTGCAGGCCAGAATCGGACGCAGCACATAGAAATATTTCTTGTATTTCACCATATCTTCCCGCAGATAGGTATGATAATTCTTGCTGGCAGTACCATAGTAATGATACAGCGCCGACTTGCAGGAAAAATACTGACGGGCAACCCGGTCGTACAACTGCTGCCATTCTTCCGTCGTATAATACACCACCGGGGAATTGCTCCA
>CALZMS010000197.1 GCA_945788595.1 uncultured Lachnospiraceae bacterium | reverse complement strand
AGATGAGTCTGGAAGATGCCTTTGAGAAGAAACTTGCCCACGAGCAGGAAAATACGTTGTCTTCGTCTATGGATGAGAGCAGCGAAGCGGTGATGGCTCTGACGGCTCTGGGATATCCATCCAGTGATGCGCTTCGTGCAGTCCGTGCCGTAGACGGTCATGAGACCATGGATGTGGAACAGCTTTTGAAGGCTGCCCTTAAAAATTTACTCTGAGATACAGGGGTTATGATATATGGAAAAAAGAATGATCACGACGGAATATACGGAGGAGGATGTCCGGATTGAGGGGACGCTCCGTCCGCAGTATCTGTCCGACTATATTGGCCAGAAAAAGGCCAAGGATACACTGAAAATATATATAGAAGCGGCGAAACAGCGAAAGGATGTGCTGGATCATGTGCTGTTTTATGGGCCTCCCGGACTTGGAAAAACCACTTTGGCGGGGATCATTGCCAATGAAATGGGTACGCACATGAAAGTGACCTCTGGTCCTGCAATCGAAAAGCCGGGGGAAATGGCGGCTATCTTAAATTCCCTGCAGGAGGGGGATGTCCTTTTTGTAGATGAGATCCATCGTCTGAATCGCCAGGTGGAAGAGGTGCTGTATCCGGCAATGGAAGATTATGCCATTGATATCATGATCGGAAAGGGTGCTACGGCCCGATCGATCCGCCTGGATCTGCCAAAATTTACACTAGTAGGTGCGACAACAAGAGCCGGATTATTGACAGCTCCCCTGAGGGATCGTTTTGGTGTCATTTCTCATCTGGAATTTTATTCCTATGAAGAACTGCAGACGATCATTCTGCATTCGGCAAAGATCCTGAATGTGGAAATCGATCCCGATGGTGCCATGCAGCTGGCCAGGAGATCCAGAGGTACGCCGCGTCTGGCGAATCGTCTGTTAAAGCGTGTACGGGATTTTGCCCAGGTCAAATACAATGGACGGATCACCAGCGATGTGGCGGCTTTTGCGCTGGATCTGATGGAAGTGGATCGCTATGGTCTGGATCAGACGGACAGAAATATCCTCCGGATGATGATTGAAAATTATCAGGGCGGCCCGGTGGGACTGGAAACACTGGCAGCTTCCATCGGTGAGGATGCCGGAACTATAGAAGATGTTTATGAGCCTTATCTTTTACAGCACGGTTTTATCCAGAGAACGCCCCGGGGGCGTATGGCTACCCCAAAAGCCTGTGAGCATCTGGGATTGCCTGTACCGGAAAAATAGAGTATAATGATGCAAAAGCGTGTCAATACGGGTAAAAAACGCGCAATAACAGCGCTTTACGAAAGAGTATAAAAGAAGGGAGTTACCCATGTCATCTAAGAATTCCACAAAAGTACTGATCGGCGGCAAGATCTACACCCTTGGAGGTTACGAAAGTGAAGAATATCTCCAGAAAGTTGCCGCATATCTGAACAATAAATTAACCGACCTGTCATCCTCAGCTCTGTTTAACCGTCAGCATGCGGATGTCCGTGGTATCATGCTGAGTCTGAATGTGGCGGATGATTATTTTAAAGCCCGTTCTCAGGCGGAAGTATTTGAGGAAGATTCTGTATCCAAGAACCGGGAAGTATATGATCTTAAGAACGATCTGATTGCTTCTCAGATTCAGCTGGAACGGCTGAAAGAAGATTATGAAAAACTGAAAGCAGAGAAAGAGGAACTGGAAAGACAGCTGGCAGAAAAGAAATCACAGACTGTCAGATAAAAGATTGCGGAAAGGATGCAGGGGGATTACATAGAGTGATCCCCTTTTTTGTGAAATGAACAACAACAGACCAAAACCCGATACAAAAACCATAGAATTACTGGCACCGGCAGGCAGTGCTGAAACTGCCCGCGCGGCGATCCTGGCAGGAGCGGATGCTGTATATATTGGCGGTACCCGCTTCGGTGCCCGGGCGTATGCCGATAATCCGGTGCAGGACGAGCTTCTGAAGCTTCTGGATGATCTTCATCTTAGGGAGAAAAAGCTTTATCTTACGATCAATACCTTGTTAAAAGAGCAGGAGATCACCCGGGAACTGTATGATTATCTGGCTCCATTGTATGAAGCCGGTCTGGATGCGGTAATCGTACAGGATCCCGGTGTTATGCGGTTTGTCCTTCGTGAATTTCCTGATATGGCAGTGCATGCCAGTACACAGATGACGATCACCGGCCCGTCCGGTGCCAGAATGCTAGAAAAATGCGGCGTGACACGTGTAGTTACTGCCAGAGAACTGTCCCTGGAAGAAATATCTGCTATCCGAAAGGCCACGCATTTTGAGATCGAATCTTTCGTTCATGGTGCGTTGTGCTACTGCTATTCCGGCAGATGCCTTCTAAGCAGTATGCTGGGCGGCCGAAGCGGCAACAGAGGCCGCTGTGCGCAGCCCTGCCGTCTTCCTTACGAAGTATGGCAGGATGGCAAAAAGCTGAACCGTCCGGAGGAAAGCTATGTGCTGAGTCCAAAGGATATGTGCACTATAGCCCTGCTGCCGGAGATTCTTGCAGCCGGAGTTACTTCTTTAAAAATAGAGGGACGTATGAAAAAACCGGAGTATACGGCCGGTGTAGTCAGCATTTACAGAAAATATCTGGATCAGTGCCTTGAAGGAAAGTTTTCCGGTGTGTCTTCAAAAGATATGCAGACATTGTATGACTTGTATAACCGGGACGGATTTCATGAAAGCTATTACAAACAACACAATGGCAGACACATGATGGCGCTTAAAAATGAAAAACTGAAAAAAACGGCAAAAGACAGAAATGAGGCACTGTTTTCTTATATTCATGAGGAATACTGTGAGAAAAAGGTTAGCCTGCCGGCAACAGGTCTTGCCAGTTTCTGCGAAGGGGAGCCTATGTCTCTGTGGCTTTCCTGCCGGGATACTTCTGTCTGCGTCACCGGAAACACAGTTTTGCCGGCAAAATCACGTCCAATGGATGAACCACAGATAAAAAAACAGCTGCAAAAAACGGGAGAGTCTGATTTTTCTCTTGAAGATCTATCTGTTGAGGTGCGCGGCAATGCCTTTTCTCCGGTAAAGGAAATCAATGCACTGCGCCGTGACGGCCTGCAGGCATTGAAACAGGAGATGCTGAACAGCTACAGAAGAATATTGCCCGCGCAGACAGAAAATTCAGTCAGAGAGCCTGTGGTTTTGCCCAAAGCTTCGGGCTTTACTGTACTTGTCCAGACAAAAGAGCAGCTGCAGGCTGTTCTGGAAGGTGCGCTTTTTGTCCAGCGGATCTATGTAGAATATACACTCTGGATCCATGAACAGCAGTTTCTGCGTGCAGCCCGAAGAGAAAAGGACTGTGAATGGGCATTAGCGCTTCCT
>CALZMS010000196.1 GCA_945788595.1 uncultured Lachnospiraceae bacterium | reverse complement strand
CCGGAGAAAGACGTTGATGGTATTACCGATGGTTCTATGGTAGGCGTATTTGCCGGAACCAATCAGGGATTCCCGCCCTGTACTCCGCAGGCTTGTATGGAGATCCTGGACCACTACAATGTAGACTGCACAGGTAAGAAGGCAGTTGTAGTAGGAAGAAGTCTTGTTGTAGGTAAGCCGGCAGCCATGATGCTGATCAAGAAGAACGCTACAGTTACTGTATGCCACACCAGAACAGTGGACATGCCGTCTGTAGTGAAAGAGGCTGACATCGTTATTGTTGCTGCAGGTCGTGCAGGGGTTGTGGATGCCAACTATGTAAGAGAAGGACAGATCGTGATCGATGTAGGTATCAATGTTAATGCAGAAGGTAAACTTTGCGGTGACGTAGACTATGCCAGCGTAGAGCCCATCGTAGAAGCTATCACTCCGGTACCGGGTGGTGTGGGAAGTGTTACCACATCTGTACTGATTGGTCATGTAGTCGAAGCTGCAAAACGTAAAAACGCATAATTATACATATTGAAATGCAAGTAAAAAAGGTCCTTTGGGCCTTTTTTGCGTATATATGGCTGCGTCAATCTGGTTCATTATACCAGGGAAATTCATAAGAATGTCAGGAGAAGCAGGAAATTGTCATATTTTTCTGCTTAATTTATTACATAAATATTAAAATACTATTGCATATATTTCTGATGTATATTATAATTCTTAATGTATATGAAACAAAAATAGAATAAATGTAGTGAGGTGAAAGTTATGCGATGGGGAAAGAGAGCGCTTTCTGTGATTTTGAGTATTTGTCTGGTCATCAGCATATATGTACCAGCAAGTGCAAAAGAGACAGAGGCAGCAACGGCAGTAAAAACGGTAACAGACAACAATAATGAGCCGTTGATCTACAGTTTCCTGACGGAAGAGATGGGATTTAACAGTGCGGCGGCCTGTGGTATTCTGGCCAATGTGTACAGAGAATGCAGATTTAATGAAAAGGCAGAAGGTGCCAATGGCCTAAGTTATGGTATCTGTCAATGGTATAATGGCAATTATGAGCGTCTGGTTACATATTGTGAAGAAAATGGATATGATTATCGCACATTGGCTGCGCAGCTGTATTTTTTGAAATACGATCTGCAGAACAGATTCAGTAAGCTTCTGAATAAGCTTTTGTCTGCACCGGATACAGCGGAGGGTGCATATCAGGCGGCCTATGATTTTTGCTATAATTATGAAAGACCAAAGAATTATGAAAGCGCCAGTGAATCGAGAGGAGAATTGTCCAGAGACACATTTTGGCCGGTATATCAAGGTGTGCGTCTGATCATGCCGCTGGACTCGGCAACACATGAGCATTCCTACACGACTGTTGTCCAGAAGGCCACATTGTCTTCCGATGGAAGCATCCAAAAGGTATGTTCTCTCTGTGATCGTGTACAGAGCACCGAAGTGATCAAAAAGATCTCTTCGATCACTCTTTCAGATACTTCGTTCGTCTATAACGGAAAGACAAGAAAGCCAACCGTAAAGGTAAAAGACAGTGAGGGAAAGACCATTTCATCTTCGGATTATACGGTTTCTTATCCTAAAAACTGTAAAGCTGTGGGTATATACAAGGTTACGGTTACGTTAAAAGGCAATTACAGCGGCAAGAAGACGATGACCTACAAGATTTTACCCAAAACAACATCGTTAAAATCTGTTTCCGGAAAGAAAAAGAGCCTGTATGTAAAATGGAACAAAAATACCACACAGACCACCGGTTATCAGATCCAGTATACGACAAAGAGTTCTTTTAAAGGAAACAATGTCTCGACAATTACATTAAAGAACAAAACAACTGCGCAGACGATCAAAAAACTTAAGGCAAAGAAGCGTTACTATGTACGTGTGCGCACGTACAAGAATGTGAAATACGACGGAAAAACCGTAAAAGTGTGCTCAGCCTGGAGTTCAAGCAAAAATGCGGTAACTAAAGCATAAAAATGAGGACTGATCCAATTGTCATGAAAAAAGGCGACATTGAATCGGTCCTTCATTTTTTGATCTTTTCTGGTATAACTGCACCAAAATATAGTTATGGACAGCGGGAGTATCTTTTTTCTGCTACTTCAACACCTTTGTACAGGCCCATGGCGATCAGGCAAAGAATCAGTATGGACATGAGTACCCAGTCCAGCTTGAATACCTGACTGCCGTAAATGATCAGATAGCCCAGACCTTGCCTGGCGGCGAGAAATTCGCCGATGACAACGCCTACAAGACAAAGGCCGATATTTACCTTCATACCCGAAAGGATGACCGGTCGTGATCCGGGAAGCAGGATATAACGAAGTATATGACGGCGCTTTCCACCCAGGGTGCAGATCAGTTTATACAGGTCCGGATCAGTCTGGCAGAAAGCCTGATACAGCTGGATAATGGATCCAAATATGGCCACAGATATACCAGCGATCACTATGGTTTTAAAGCCGGTGCCGAACCAGACGATAAAAAGAGGCGCCAGGGCAGATTTCGGAAGACTGTTTAATACTACAAGATAAGGCTCCGCCACATCTGCCGCAAAAGTAAAATACCATAGAAGCAGTGCCGCGGATATACTGATCACCGTGACCAGAAGAAAGGAGAGCAGAGTTTCCCCCAGAGTAATGCCGACATGGTAGATCAGATCGCCGTTCTTTAGCATGGACAGGCAGGTGGAAAGAATCCGGGAAGGACTGCTGAAGATAAAGCTGTTGACCAGATGCAGCCTTGTGGTTACTTCCCACTGCAGCAGAAAAAGAACAAGAATCATGAATTTTACCAGAGAAACAAGGCGGCGGTGCCGGGCATGCGTTTGAAGATACTGCTCTTGTCTGCGGGATGTTCCTGTATAATCAACCATCTGTTTCATGAAGATGCCTCCATAAAATATTGAAATACGTCTGAAATTCAGGCTGTGACCGTTTATCCAGCGGTGTCAGATCAGATACGGCAAATTTCAGCAGGCAGTCATAGGCGATATGTGAGGGCGCTTTAGACAGGACCAGGATGCGGTCAGCCAGTGTGATGGCTTCGGCCAGATCGTGGGTGACTAAAATGGCAGTCTTTTTTTCCTGACGGATGATCTGGCAGATATCATTGCCTACATCTAGGCGTGTCTGATAATCCAGAGCGGAAAAAGGTTCGTCAAGAAGCAAAAGACCGGGGGCGTTGATCATAGTGCGGATCAGAGCCACACGCTGTCGCATGCCTCCGGAAAGCTGATCAGGATAAGCGTTAGCATATTCACGCAGCTGGTATTTTTCCAGCATATACAGAGCTTCTTTTTTTGCCGCATCAAGGTGCGCCACAACTTCATCAAGCAACAA
>CALZMS010000195.1 GCA_945788595.1 uncultured Lachnospiraceae bacterium | reverse complement strand
GGGAAATTAAAACAGAAGTTTTACCGGAGCCAGGGCCTGCTAAGACAAGCATGACTCCGGTAGTATGGGCGACTGCCCTTTGTTGTGATTTGTTTAGTTGCAGCTTAATTTGTCAATGGCTGCGCGGATACGTTTTACAGATTCTTCTTTGCCGATGACGGACAGGATCTCCGTAGCTCCGGCAGGTGTGGTCTGTCTGCCGGATACAGCGATGCGGATAGGCCACATTACATAACCGGTCTTGTAATTTTTCTCCTTACCAAAGGCAGACAGCATCGCAAACAATGCATCGTTGGAATAATCCTCCTGCTGTTCCATAAGCGGCAGTACTTCTTTCAGAAGCTCCAGAGATTTTTCCTCGGTAAGTTTCATTTTCTTATTGAAATACAGGCTGTTGTCGTAATCTCCCATCTCCTCAAAGAAGGAAACCATATCGCAGATGTCCGGCAGGATCTCGATACGGGTCTTTACCATACCGGCTATCTTTTTCAGATCAAAGTCTTTCTTAAGCACCTGTTTCAGATACGGCTCTGCCATAGCGTAGAATTTATCATCATCCATGGCCTTGATATACTCACCGTTCATCCAGCGAAGCTTTGTCATATCAAACACTGCCGGAGATTTGCTCATATGGCGGTAATCAAACTTCTGTACCAGTTCTTCCAGAGACATGATCTCCTGATTGTCCTCAGGACTCCATCCCAGAAGGGCCACAAAGTTTACGATTGCCTCTCTCACAAAGCCCTGCTCCAGCAAATCCTCATAAGAGGAATGGCCGCAGCGCTTGGACAGCTTCTGATGATCCTCGTTAGTGATCAGCGGGCAGTGTACATACACCGGCACATCCCAGCCAAAGGCTTCATACAGACGATTGTATTTCGGTGTGGAGGACAGATACTCATTACCGCGGACTACATGAGTGATGCCCATCAGATGGTCATCCACTACGTTGGCAAAGTTATAGGTGGGATAACCGTCGGATTTGATCAGAATCATATCATCCAGTTCCTCGTTGTTTACAGAAATATCTCCGTAAATCTCATCGTGGAAAGTCGTGGTTCCCTCTGTAGGCATATTGATACGGATAACGTAGGGTTTGCCGGCTGCCAGATTAGCCTCGATCTCTTCCTTACTCAAATGCAGACAGTGCTTGTCATATACGGTGATCTCCTTGCCAGCCACTGTGGTGCGCAGAGAATCCAGACGCTCCTTATCACAGAAACAATAGTAAGCATCTCCCTGCTCGATCAGCTTTTTGGCATATTCCAGATAAATACCCTGGGCATTTCTCTCACTTTGTACATAGGGGCCAACACCTCCGTCCTTGTCCGGACCTTCATCGTGAACAAGACCGGTATCTTTTAGTGTACGGTAGATGATCTCCAGCGCGCCTTCCTGAAAACGTTCCTGGTCCGTATCTTCGATACGAAGCATAAAGCTGCCGCCCTCATGTTTGGCGATCAGGTAAGCGTACAGCGCTGTACGCAGATTTCCCACATGCATACGACCAGTGGGACTGGGCGCAAATCTTGTCTTTACTTTACTCATAATTCTCCTCTCCTTGCTAAAAGCTTATATACGGATCCTTTTTTCCGCCGGTGCCTTTTCCTTAAATTCGATCCTTCGGGAAACACTGAGCGCAATGGCCAGCTCCGCCATCTGGAACAAACTCGACGTACCGCCGTAGCTGAAAAATGGCAGCGTGATACCGGTGGTGGGGATCAGATTGATAACAACCGCAATATTCAAAATAACCTGCAGCGCTATATGGGCCATGATACCGGTCACCATCAGGGAACCGTAAAGATCCGGCGCATTCTGCGCGATAAAAAACAGGCGGTATAATAAATAGCCAAACAAAAACAGTACCAGCAGCATGCCAAAAATACCCAACTCCTCACAGATGATCGTAAAGATCATATCGTTCTGAGCCTCCGGGATACTGCTGAGCTTCTGGGCGCTGTTGCCCAGGCCCTTGCCGAAAAGGCCGCCGGAACCGATGGCATACAGTCCCTGGATAACCTGGTATCCGCCGTAATCCGAATATTCCTCCGGATGCAGCCATACCTGGATACGGCGCAGACGGAAACTTCCCGCCGCACTGGAATCCAATGTGCTGGCGTAGTAGACAACGCCAAAAGCAACCACTGCTATCACCAGAAGAAGTCCCATAAAGGGCGCTGTCTTAGGATGGCTGACAAAAATGATGATCATCGTGATCATACCGATAATCAGACCTGTACTCAGGTTATCGGTAAACTGCCAGGCAGCTACGGCCGGCAGAGCGCCGACAAAAATCAATGTGATGGTACCCTTTAACGTATTTACCTTTCGTCCCATCAGAATGATCAGATACGGTATAAAAACGATCACTGCAATCTTGGCGATCTCCGAGGGCTGGAACTGCACACCGATCTTTAACCAGCGGCGGGAACCATTGGCAGAAGCACCTAAAGGCGTAAAGCGTACCATAGCCATCAGAATTATAGACGCCACATATAAAAGAACAGCCCAGTTTTTCAGATAATGATAATCGTATCTGGAAAGCCACACACAGATCAGCACCGCGCCCACACTGATGGGTGCCTGATGGCGCAGATACCACATACTGTCGTTGGCCATTTTAGAATTGGTGGCCGCATCGTAGGAACTGGCGCTGTATAATATGATCAGACCGAAAGCCACCAGCAAGATAATGACCGCCAGAAGATTATAATCGTAATAATCCCTGCGGATTCTGGCATCTCTTACGGCCTTTCTTATTTCTCGAAACATATTCTCCCCTTATCATGCCAATGTCCGCGAAAGAAGCCGCGGACATCATGGTTAGCATAAACATAGCATAGTTATAACATATACCATGGCTTTTTTCAAACGCAAATGCTTATTTTCATAAAGAAAGCTGCCGGATAAAGGTCTGCGCGTACTCAATAAACTTTCTGGCCGCCGGAGAAGCCATAGAAAGGGACGGCACCGCCAGTCCCAGACGCCTTACTGCCCGGGGAGAAAGGGGAAGTGTGCGCACATTGGTGTCATTGTGCTCCAACACCATCCCCGGCAGGATACTAATGCCTAGTCCACAGGAGACCATAGCAACGATCGTGTAATCATCCTTGGCTGAATATCTTATGTCCGGATGTATCCCTCTCTGTTCCAGAAGCCGGTGGATGTCAATATCCGTACCCCGTTCAGAAATAATGAAAGTGCGGTCATTGAATTCCTCCAGCGCAATCTCTTCCCGGTCCTCTGTCGCATATTCCGGCGGCAGTACTGCCAGCAGAGGATCCTCCGTCAGTGGGGCGGGCACGGGACAGTAGCGTTCCAGCACCGAGCACAGCAGCGTCAGGGCAAAGGAGCTGT
>CALZMS010000194.1 GCA_945788595.1 uncultured Lachnospiraceae bacterium | reverse complement strand
ACTTGCCACCTCAAATTTGAAACGGTCCATTGCTCCCTTTGCTTCAGGTACAGCGGTTGTACTGGAAGATCTGTTTGCCATAATGAATTGCCTCCTTATTTGATTGGTTTGACTTGTTACGCTCATAGTATCTGCATCTGTCGACAATTTACGCTGGAAAGTTCTGAGAATATTTCCGGAAAGGAACAAACAATTGGTGAAAATGTACATTTTTTCAAAATATATTGCAATTATTTGTATGATTTGTTATCATACTGATGTGGTAGTATAATAATTCAGGAGGCGAATAATGAATATCGGATTTATCGCTCATAATAGTAAAAAGAGTCTGATCGAAGACTTTTGTATCGCATATAAAGGAATACTTGCCAAGCATCAGGTCTATGCCACCGGTACTACAGGAAGGCGTATTGAAGACGTTACCAATCTTCACGTCCACAAATTTCTGGCCGGTTCCGTTGGCGGAGATAAGCAGTTTATGGAGATGATCGTCCGTGGTGATATGGATCTGGTGATCTTTTTCTATAATCCATCGATGATCGATCCCAAAGAACCGGATGTATTTGAAATCACCAGATGCTGTGATCAGTACAATATTCCTGTTGCTACGAACATTGCCACCGCTGAATCGCTGATTCTTGGTCTTGACCGTGGCGATCTGGACTGGCGTTTACATCTTATATAACAGATTGGAGTAAAACATGAGAGTAATTGCAGGGAAGTGCAGAAGTCTCCCTCTGAAGACACTCGAAGGTCTGGAAACCAGACCTACGACAGATCGGACGAAGGAGACTTTATTTAATGTCCTTCAGCCGTGGATCCCAGGCTGCCGTTTTCTGGATCTGTTTTCCGGAAGTGGAAGCATTGGTATCGAGGCTTTAAGCCGCGGAGCTGTGGAGGCTGTATTTGTAGAGCAGGCGCGAAAAGCCGTAGCCGTGATCCGGGATAATCTTCAGTTTACAAAGCTTATGCCCGAGGCTGTGATCATGCAGGATTCAGTTCTGCATGCTCTGAGTATTCTGGCGGGAAAAGGGGAAGTCTTTGACTGTATTTTTATGGATCCCCCTTATGATCACGAACTGGAAAAAGAAGTTCTTACGTATCTTGCAAGTCACAGTCTTCTCAGAGAGGGAGGCATCGTTGTTGTAGAAGCTTCCCGTAATACAGATCTTTCCTATGCTGCAGAGCTTGGATTCACTCCGGTACGTGAAAAACTATACAAAACAAACAAGCATGTCTTCTATCAATGGGGAGAGTAAGGCATATCGATGGCTGAAACACAGACTGTTCCCAGAAAAATCATAAAATCAGCCATTGTGTTCTGGCGGGATACGTGCTAATATTGTACCGAATGGGAGTAAAAAAAGCTTTACATCAGATAAATAAGGAGAAAATGATATGAGCAGTAGAATTGAACAGATAATTGAGGAAATCGAAGAGTACGTGGAGAGCTGTAAATACCAGCCGCTTTCTACGACCAAAATCGTTGTAAATAAAGAAGAACTGGAAGAGCTTCTGCGTGAACTGCGTCTGAAAACTCCGGATGAAATCAAGAGATACCAGAAAATCATCAGCAATAAGGACGCTATTCTGGCAGATGCCCAGGCTAAAGCGGATTCTATTATTGCAGAGGCAGAAGCTACCGCACAGGAGATGGTCAGCCAGCATGAGGTTATGCAGAGAGCTTATGCCCAGGCTAATGAGACAGTAAATCAGGCCAATGCCCAGGCACAGAGCATCCTTGATGCGGCTACGACAGATTCTAACAATATTCGCCTTTCTGCGATCAGCTATACCGATGATATGCTGGCTAATATGGCACAGATCATGGAAAGTACACTGACAGATGTGGCAGAAAAGTACAGCCTTTTTGCTAATTCTCTGAAGAGCTGCTACGATGTCGTAAGGAAAAACCGCAGCGAGCTGGCTCCGCAGATTTCTCAGATTCAGGAAACTGAAGCTGCAGACGAAGAATTAGAGTACGAAGAGGAAGAGTGATCCTGTCAGCAGACCGGTCAGGATAGCCTGACTGATTTTAGCGATAAAACAGAGTCGTACAGGTAATCCTGTCCCTTTCAGCATACTTAATACCTGCATCAGACTGCTCATGCCTCCAAATGCGCAAAGACTATTGATGACTATACCCTTTAAGAGCGCAGGCATTGTGCAGAGTTTCAGCTGGCCTATTCCGGTGGTGATTTCCAGAAGTGCCACCAGAACACCGCTGTGTATGGCGGACAGGCGTATCAGCCTCTGCAAAACAGCTGCCAGGACAGAAAAAAGCAGGATATATCCGCCGATACGCATAAGCGTATCTAGACTGTTCATTATGGAGGTGTCCAGATTTTCGCTCAGGCAGAAAGTCTTGGAGACCTCCTTTTTTGTTTTGTCGCCGGAATCACAGGCTGCACAGCATGGTGCGGTTTCGGAAGCTTTCTTTCTCTTGTCAGAAAAAATCCATCGTCCGGCAAACCACATTAGAAATACACTCATATAATAGGATAGAAGAAGAATACATCGCATACGAGATGAGGGAAAAGTATCCGCATATACATATTCTATGAGAAAAGCCGGGGACAGCTGACAGCAAAAGGTCAGCAGAAAACATGCTTCTTTTTTCCGGATCTTATTACGAATCAGAAAATCGTGTACCATGCGGGCTCCCATGGGAATACCGCACAAAAGCCCTAATAAAGCGATATACCAGCCGTATACGGACAAGTGACTGAATTTTCCGGTAGCAGTGTTATCTTTCCCTTCTGCAGTATTCCATATGCCGCTTCTCAGAAAAAGCTGTGACAGGATCATGCAGGGCCAGAGCGCAGGAAGTACCTGGTTGAACCATAGAAGCAGTCCGGCTTTTGCGCCGTTTTGTGCATCTTGTGGAAAAATAAGGAACAACACCAACAGAAGAAGGGGAAATAGAACGGGCAATTTTTGTTTCATGATCGCGGTTTTTATTTTATATGTATGTACCTGAAAGACTGGATAGTCCCATGATTTTTATGAAAAAAATGGTTCTAGCGGCCGGGACAGCAGCATATGGTTTATTTTGGATGCAGCTTATGCTATAATACAAAAGCTGTATCAAATTGAAAGAAATGAGGCAATGCATCTATGGAAATACAGCTCTGGCGGCAGATTTTATGCCCGTATGAACTGGCAGTAAAGGAATTGACAGTCAAATTTAACCATCTGATCAAAGAACATCACGAAAAGGATCTGTATTCGCCTATCACACAGGTGACAGGGCGGGTAAAATCCATAACCAGTATTCTGGATAAAGTACAGCGTAAAAACATTCCGCTGGATAAACTGGAAGAGGAAATTGATGATATCAAGGCTCAGGAAAGAACCAAGGTGAGCTTTTC
>CALZMS010000193.1 GCA_945788595.1 uncultured Lachnospiraceae bacterium | reverse complement strand
TTGTATTATACTGAAACAAGAGTTTCCCGAAAGGGGCAAAGAAAAGGAGAAAAAATTTATGCATATGCTGACAGATGAAAACGGAAATGTTATTGCACACGGCGGCGATCACGCACATAGCCACGAGCACAGCCATACTCATACTCATGAGCACACCCATGCCGACGGACAGACACATAGTCACGTGCATGAGCACAATCACACTCATGACCATGAGCATGCCGATGGCCACACCCATGATCACGCCCATGATGACGCGCATGCACATGAGTGCTGCAATGGTCACGAGCATACCCATGAGCACAGCCACGACCATGGTCACCACCACGATCACGGCGCACACGCCGAGACAGACGCCCTGATCGGTTACATGGTATCCCACAACGCACACCACGCAGAAGAATTAAAAGAAATCGCCCACACCCTCCGTCACGAAGGCCGCGGCGAGATCGCCGACTGCATCGAAGCCGCCGTAGCAGACTTCGCTATCGGAAACGAAAAGCTCAGCAAAGCTCTTGAAATGATTAAGGGTTGATACGCAGTTCCTGAGTCACTGCCTTTATTTTTACTATTTTATCTTTCTATTTCTTCAAAATGTAAATGGGTCTGCCGCAAACTGGCAGCTTCCCTATATATGTACAAACTGCATGCGACTTTACCGAGCACGACTCCGAGACTACAGGCTCGGAGCGAGCACAGGAGGAGCATAAAGCTTGTACATATATAGGGAAGCTGCCAGTTTGCGGCAGACCCTTCACTATCCCCTCTTATTCTATCGGTTCCTTTGCCCACCGTCCGCTGGCTCCGCAAGGCAGCACCAGCCCATTCGAACTCACTGGCAATCCAATCTCTTCAGATCTGACATAACCGCCAAATCCCTTAAGCTCAGTAGAAATCAGATACGTCAGCACCGCCGGCTGCAGACCCGTCGTATAAGAATTCACCAGGAAAAACAGCGGATCCTCCGACAAAAGCTGCGCACACAGCTGAATCAGACCGTGGATCGACTCCTCAATCTTCCAGATCTCCCCCTTGGGACCGCGTCCGTAAGAGGGCGGATCCATAATGATCGCGTCATAATGGTTTCCGCGGCGGATCTCCCGCTGCACAAACTTTACACAATCGTCCACGATCCAGCGGATCGGCGCATCCGAAAGTCCGGAGCTTGCAGCATTCTCCTTGGCCCAGGTCACCATACCCTTGGAAGCGTCCACATGGGTCACACTGGCACCGGCTTCAGCAGCAGCCAGCGTGGCTCCGCCGGTATAGGCAAACAGGTTCAGTACCTTCACAGGGCGGTCAGCGCGGCGGATCAGATCCCCGAACCAGTCCCAGTTGGCCGCCTGTTCCGGGAAAAGTCCTGTATGTTTAAAACTGAAAGGTTTCAGATTAAATGTCAGGTTACGGTAATGGATGGTCCACTGCTTTGGCAGATCAAAAAACTCCCAGTCGCCGCCGCCTTTACTGCTGCGATGATAGTGACCGTTGCAGTGCTTCCAGCCGGGAAGCTTTTTCGGGGTATCCCAGATGACCTGAGGATCCGGACGAATCAGCAGGTAATTTCCCCATCGCTCCAGTTTTTCTCCTTTGGATGTATCCAGAACTTCATAGTCTTTCCAGTTATCGGCAATCCACATAATATCCTCCGTATAATAATGCTGCATTGGCGCAGCTGATATTTCTGTGAAAGAGTATAGCATACCATGGCCTAAAAAGCGAAGACATTTCTCAGTAAATTCATACTGATATATGATCTGAAAAACATAAATGCAAGTGAAAATCAAATAAAATGCATATTTTGACATACAATTCGTATAAAAACGGGAAAAACCCATAAAATATGAAAGAATATGTTGACAAAGTATCAAAAAATACATAGAATGTGGAATGGATAAATGAGGATTGAAAGACAGAAAGATAAAATCTGTCTGAGGAGGAGAATTATTATGAAAAAACCGTACTGCAGTCTGAGTCGTGATGAATTATCTGCTCTTAAAACAGAACTGGAGCAGGAGTACAAAAAAGTTCAGGAAAAAGGATTACAGCTGGATATGTCCAGAGGAAAACCGGCAAAAACACAGCTGGATCTGACCATGGGCATGCTGGATACAGTCAACAGTAAAAGTGATCTGGATGCCGAATCCGGTATGGACTGCAGAAACTACGGTTGCCTGACGGGTATTCCGGAAATCCGCCGTCTGATGGCGGATATGGCCGGCGTATCCGAAAAAAATGTGATTGTATATGGAAACTCCAGTTTGAATATCATGTTTGATACTGTATCACGTTCTATGACCCATGGCGTTATGGGAAATACACCCTGGGCGAAGTTGGATAAAGTGAAATTCCTCTGCCCCGTACCGGGCTATGATCGTCATTTTGCCATTACAGAGTCTTTCGGTATTGAGATGATCAACATTCCCATGAATGCAGAGGGGCCGGACATGGATATGGTAGAGGCTCTCGTAAGTACCGATTCTTCCATTAAGGGTATATGGTGTGTACCTATGTATGCCAATCCCACCGGAATCACCTATTCTGCCGAGACCGTCCGCCGTTTTGCGGCACTGAAGCCGGCAGCACCGGATTTCCGTATTTTCTGGGATAATGCTTACGGCATTCATCATCTCTATAAAGACGATCAGGACAGCATTCCGGAGATCCTTTCCGAATGTGAAAAGGCTGGTAATCCGGACATGGTATATGAGTTTATGTCTACATCCAAAATCACTTTCCCGGGATCCGGTGTGGCAGCCATCTATACCTCTGAAGCGAATATCAAAGATATTCTGAAGGTACTGACTTATCAGACTATCGGACACGATAAGATTAATCAGCTGCGTCATGCCAGATTTTTCGGCGATATGAACCATATGCGCGCTCACATGATGGAGCATGCAAAACTGATCCGTCCTAAATTTGAAGCCGTTCTGAATACTCTGGAAGAAGGACTGGGCGGTCTGGGCATCGCTTCCTGGACAAACCCCAAAGGCGGATACTTTATCTCCTTTGATGCCATGGAAGGCTGTGCAAAAGAAATCGTGGCAAAAATGAAAGATGCTGGTGTAGTCATGACCGGGGCAGGCGCCACCTATCCCTACGGACATGATCCGAAAGACAGCAACATCCGCATTGCACCGACTCTTCCTACCCCGGAAGAACTGGCCGAAGCCGCCAGCGTATTTGTGCTCTGCGTAAAATTAGTAAGTGTCAACAAACTACTCGAAGCATAATTTCGGGTATTACCTAATATACAGCAATCCCTTTTCCCTTAAGTAACAGAGAATCGCCGGGGACTTCGGTCACAGGTCTTATCTATGTATTCCGAGCGACTTTCCGAGCACGCCGCCGAGACTACAGGCTCGGCAAGAGCGCAGGCGGAGCGATAGAATTCATAGATAA
>CALZMS010000192.1 GCA_945788595.1 uncultured Lachnospiraceae bacterium | reverse complement strand
TGTCTTGGCGTTTTTAGCAATGATACGAGCCGGCATGGTAGCGTCATCTTTACAGATTGCCAGGGCATTAGTTCCGTCCAGATCTTTGGAAAGTACTTCGAACGGAGTATCCTTGAAAGCCAGCTTCATCATGGTGTTCTTATATACTTTATAAGTAACACCTGCTTCTCTCAGTTCTTTACGAAGAGCTGTATCCTGAGCTACAGTGATTCCGGAATAGTTAACAACAACAACTGCTGCTGCGCCTTCGATATTCTTGGAAATCTCTTCAACAACCGGTTTTTTCAGTTCAATCTTAGCCATGAATTGGTGCACCTCCTTATAGATTTTGATGTGTACCGCCGCATATTTCTGAAGTAATAAAAAAGCCCTTCTGCAAGACAGAAGGACACACAAATTCTTTTCAGAACTTATACTCCTCGGCAGGCGTTTACTCCTTATGCCATACGGCACCTGCTGTCTTCGGCAGTTATCTTTGATAAGATAGCATTATTTATTGTATATGTCAAGTGTTTTTTTAATTTTTTTAACTAAATGGACTGCCGGGACGTTTTGACGTTACCGGCAGAAAAATGGCCGCCACAGAAATCTGCAGCGGCCTGTATAAGCGTTTCTCAGAAATTACTGGAATTTCATCGGGTTAACTTTAACGCCCGGGCCCATGGTAGAGGTCAGAACAACGCTCTTCATGTAGGTACCCTTTACTGCGCTCGGTTTAGCCTTTACGATTGCGCTCATAAGAGTCTGGAAGTTCTCGGACAGCTTCTCTTCTGTGAAGGATGCTTTTCCGATCGGCACGTGAATGATATTGGTCTTATCAAGACGGTACTCGATCTTACCGGCTTTGATATCAGCGATAGCTTTTGCTACGTCCATGGTTACAGTACCGGCCTTCGGGTTCGGCATTAAACCTTTCGGTCCAAGTACACGGCCCAGACGACCAACAACGCCCATCATATCCGGTGTAGCAACAACTACATCGAAATCCAGCCATCCATCGTTCTGGATACGCGGAATCAGTTCCTCTGCTCCAACGTAATCAGCGCCTGCTGCCAGAGCCTCATCAGCTTTTGCATTCTTTGCGAATACAAGAACACGAACAGTTTTACCTGTACCGTTCGGCAGAACTACGGCACCACGGATCTGCTGATCTGCGTGACGTCCGTCACAACCTGTACGGATGTGAGCTTCGATTGTCTCATCGAATTTGGCAACAGCTGTCTTCTTTACCAGAGCGATTGCCTCCTCCGGATCATATAATGTAGCGCGGTCTACGGTCTTAGCGGCCTCAACGTATTTTTTTCCTCGTTTCATATTAACCTCCTAGTGGTAATTGCGGGAATCTCCCTCCCACGTTCTAAATGTCTGCGACTGCATACAAAAGCGTCACAATCAGTCTTCTACAACAATACCCATACTTCTGGCAGTACCAGCGATCATGCTCATAGCAGCCTCAACAGAAGCGGCATTCAGATCAGGCATCTTCATCTCAGCGATTTCCTGGATCTTAGCTTTGGAGATCGTAGCTACTTTTGTCTTGTTCGGAACACCGGAACCGGATTTGATGTTGCAGGCTTTCTTCAGCAGAACAGCAGCCGGCGGAGTTTTTGTAACAAAGCTGAAGCTTCTGTCAGCGTAAACAGTGATAACAACCGGGATGATCAGATCTCCCTTATCAGCTGTTCTTGCGTTAAACTCTTTTGTAAACTGTACGATGTTTACACCGTGCTGGCCGAGAGCCGGACCAACCGGGGGTGCTGGTGTTGCCTTACCAGCCGGGATCTGTAATTTGATATAACCTGTGACTTTCTTTGCCATTTTGGCACCTCCTATAATGTGGTAATTGCGGGAATATCCCTCCCACGAACGGCAGTTTGCACCGTTCTTATTGCTTGTTTACATCTTCTTGACTTCTGCGAAACTGATTTCGACCGGAGTTTCGCGACCGAATAATTCAACATTGATCGTAACTGTCTGCTTTGCCATGTTGATCGCAATGATCACGCCGGTCGTGTCTTTCCAGGCACCGCCGGTAACCACAACTGCGTCTCCCTCGGCAAAATCGATCTGAATATCATCGCTCTTGATGCCCAGCGGCATCATCTCAGCCTCTGTCAGCGGAACCGGTTTGGATCCCGGACCGACAAAGCCCGTCACACCGCGGGTGTTGCGAACAACATACCAGGTATCATCATTCATGATCATATTCAGCAGAACATACCCCGGAAACAGCTTACGCTGCACCTGTTTCTTGATACCGCCTCGCAGCTCAACAACCTCTTCCATAGGGACACGGACTTCCAGAATCTGATCCTCCAGATGTCTGTTTTCAATAGTCTTCTCAATGTTGGCTTTTACTTTATTTTCATAGCCCGAATAGGTGTGGACTACATACCAATTTGCCTTTGACATTTACTCACCTTTGTCCTTACTTAATAATAAGATTTACCAGCTGCAAAACCACGCTGTCAATGAGTGAAATCAGAATACCCAGAACCGCTGTGATCACGACAACAATGCTTGTCTGCTTTGCCAGGGTCTTATTGTCTGCCCAGATAATCTTCTTGAACTCGGCTTTAAGTCCGGCAAACCAGTTTTTCTTTTTGCTGTTCTTTGCTGATTCTGTCATACTTTCACCTCTCGTCAGCCTGCATTACTTGGTTTCTTTGTGCATTGTGTGCTTCTTGCAGAATCTACAATACTTCTTGGTTTCCATTCTTTCCGGATGGTTTTTCTTTTCCTTTGTCATGTTGTAGTTACGCTGCTTGCACTCTGTACATGCCAATGTGATTCTCACGCGCACGACTTCCACCTCCATGTGTTTTCGTTATTCGCCGCGGAACCATCCCCTTCCAGCAGGATTTTCAGGCATAAAAAAAAGACCCTGTTCCACGTCGTTACTAAACTATAGCATGGGAACAGGGTCTTGTCAATGTTTTTTCTCAGAGCCCCAGAAAAACTTCTATCAGAAGCCACAGCATATTATGATCGTAAAACCAGCGGACTGTCGCGCTTTCCTGCACTGCATCCTGTACCATCTGACCGAAGCCGGTACCGGAAAGCAGCGAAGCCAGGATAAAAAACAGGCCGATAAAAATCATGCTCCATATAAATCCCAGTAAAGCTCCGCCCGCAAAATTAATCTGACTGATCACCGGCAGAGCCGTCAAAAGATCCGTCATATGCAAAAAGATCTGTATAAGAATCAATGCCAGCACAAAAGAGATCAGGAAAGCCACCGCACACAGCAGAAGGTTTGCAACATAGGCCGCTATATAGTCTGCAAATTTTTCAGCAGCCAGTTTTTTATAGCCTATGGCTGTATTATTTTTTAAAAGTCCATCTTTTACGGTCTGCGGCAGAGGAAGCTCATCTATGAGCTGCACCTGGTCATTCAGCGTCAATGCCTCCTGAGCATCCTCCATTCTGTCTTCGATCAGATTG
>CALZMS010000191.1 GCA_945788595.1 uncultured Lachnospiraceae bacterium | reverse complement strand
AAATGGAATGATACAATAGCTGCAGAACTGATTGCAGCCGTCCTGCACCTTTATATAAGCACGGGTATGTTCTGCCGTGCGCTCCATCTTCATTTCTTCATACTCTTTGGTATGCAAAAGATCCACAATATATGACTGGCTGTCTCTGGAGACAAAAAAATCATCCAGGATCTGTACCAGATCCTTTTTCTTATTATTACCGATAATCAGATCCACAGACAGTTCTTCCAGCAGTTTTTCTCCGGCGGCCTGCACATAGCATCCTGCTGCGGCCACTACAGCCTCAGGATTATTTTTTCTTGCCCGGCTGATCATCTGACGTGATTTTTTGTCTGCCATATTTGTCACGGAACAGGTATTGATAATATATACATCTGCTTTTTCTGAAAAAGGCACAATGGTATACCCGGCATCTGACAGCATCTGCTGCATGACTTCCGTCTCATAGGCATTGACCTTGCATCCCAGATTATGCAGGGCTGCTGTTCTGTTCAACATACTTTTCTCCTTTTTCCGGCGGCGGTCATCTCTGTCTCCCCGCCCTGTTTTCCATACTTGACTGTCTTTGCTATCATATCACCTGCCCAGTGTCCTTATCAATAGAAAACTGTTTTTTCCTTATCCGCTTTCAGAAGACAGCACAATACATCGACAGAATAATTCATATGCAAATAGAGCTTTCTGCCTTGACTTTTACCCCTGTTACGGTTAAGATAAAAGTAATCTTTTAGTGCTCCACCGACATGATTTTGTCTGCCGACGGCCACGAAAAGTCTACATTTTTTCTGGAGGATAACTGATAATGAAAACTGTAATGATTTCTCTTAATTCTATCGATAAGGTTAAATCCTTTGTAAATGACATTTCCAAGTTCAATTTTGATTTTGATCTTGTGTCCGGCAGATATGTCATTGATGCAAAATCTATCATGGGCATCTTCAGTCTGGATCTTTCCAAGCCGATCGAGTTGAATATTCATGCTGAGGGTGAGAATCTGGATGCCGTTATGGAAAAATTAACACCGTACATCATTGAGAAATAATGCGAATACACGTAAAAAGGCTCCGCAGGTGCGGGGTCTTTTTTGTGTGCGCAATAAGAAAAAGAGATTAGGCGTCAGCTCCCTCTGAGGTATATGTATAAATCCGCGTGACTTTAGCGAGCACGACTCCGAGACTACAGGCTCGGAGCGAGCGCAGCAGGAGCACGGCATTTATACATATACCTCAGAGGGAGCTGACGCCTAATCTCTTTTTCTTATTGATGTACGTTTTGGCAGTATTTACTCGTCGATTTCTACAACTTCGGCGGTGTCAACGGCTTCTTTGAACATTTCGTCGATTTTTTCTACCAGATTTTCTTCAGAACGACGAATAGCCTGAAGATTTGGTTTGGTTACCGGATGTTTGGCCACGAAGATGGTGCAGCAGTCTTCGTAGGGCTGGATGGAGGTTTCGTAGGTGTCGATTTTCAGGGCGATGTCTACGATTTCCTGTTTGTCGAAGCCGATGACCGGACGGAAGACGGGCATGGTGCAGACTTCGTTGGTTACGGTGAGGCTTTGTACGGTCTGGCTGGCAACCTGGCCGATACTTTCTCCGGTGATCAGGGCTACGGCTCCTTCTTTTCGGGCGATTTCTTCCGCGATCTTCATCATGTAGCGTCTCATGATGATGGTCAGCTCATCGTGGGGACATTTATCGTAAATATACAGCTGAATGTCTGTGAAGTTTACGATATGCAGGCGCATGGGACCGCTGTAGCGGGATACTAATTTTGCCAGATCTACGACTTTCTGTTTGGCTCGTTCGCTGGTGTAGGGCGGTGCATGGAAATATACGGCATCAATGACTACACCTCGTTTGGCGATCATGTAGCCGGCTACGGGACTGTCGATACCACCGGACAGAAGCAGCATGGCTTTTCCGTTGGTGCCAAGGGGCATACCTCCCGGGCCCGGGATGATCTCAGAATATACATAGATGTACTGGCGGATCTCCACCTGCAGTAAGATCTGCGGATGATGTACATCTACGGAAAACTCCGGATAGGCATCGAGGATGTCGCTTCCCAGTTCTCTGGCCAGTTCCATGGAGTCCATGGGATAGTTCTTTCTGGCACGGCGTACCTGTACCTTGAAGGTACGGTTTTTGTCGGGATACATTCTGCCCATGTAATCCACAACATCCTTTGACAGCTGTTCGTAGCCATTGTCCTGCAAAAGCACTACCGGACAAATGCCTACGATACCGAATACTGTCTTTAAAGCTGCCACGGTCTCGTCATAATCAAAATCACTGACAGCTTCTACATAAATACGGCCACTTTCCTTAGTCACGCTGAAACGGCCTTCTACTCTTCTTAAGGTTCTCTTGATCTGAGCGATCAGCGCATCCTCAAAAAGATAACGGTTTTTTCCTTTTACGCCGATCTCGGCATATTTGATCAGAAACATGCGAAACATTGCTTTCCTCCTGTTTATCTTCTCGTGTAACGCCGGAGCATGGGAAGTACTTCTCCCAGTACCGACAAACAATAGTCAATTTCTTCCTCTGTGGTGGTCTCTGCAAGGCTGAAACGCACGGTAGCCTCCGTCAGCTGCTTTGGCGCCTGTATAGCCTGCATGGTGGGGCTGGCATTTCTTTTGTGGGTAGAGCAGGCAGAGCCGGCGGATACATAGATGCCCCGATCCTCCAGGGTATGCAAAAGCACCTCGCTTCTGACACCTACGAAAGCCGCGCTGACAATGTGGGGTGCTCCCTCTCTATCAGTCATACCATGAATATGGACATCTCCCAATGCCAGCAGACCGTCCACCAGCTTCTGTTTCAGCTGGTACATCTTTTCCACCTTACCGTCAAGATCCGTATACGTCATTTTTGCTGCCAGAGCAAAACCAGCAATTCCCGGTACATTGTCGGTACCGGATCGCATACCTTTCTGCTGACCGCCGCCATAGATAATGGGAACAATCTTCACTTTTTCATCGATATATAAAAGTCCGACGCCCTTTGGTCCATGCAGCTTATGACTGCTGACAGACAGCATATCGATACCCATCCGTTTCGGATAAATGTGATATTTTCCAAAAGCCTGGATCGCATCCACATGTACGTAGGTGCGGGGATTTTTTTCCTTTACGATTCGGGAAAGAGCGGCAATATCCTGCACTGCGCCAATCTCATTATTCACAAACATCATAGAAACTACGATCGTATCCTCCCGGACAGCTTCTTTTAACTTCTCCGGATCAATACGGCCTTCACTGTCCACAGACAGTCTGGTCACCACAAAGCCCTGTTTTTCCAGAAAATCCGCCACTGCACCTACGGCCGGGTGTTCCATGGCCGTTACCACGATATGATTTCCCGTACGGCGATTAGCCATAGCCGTACCGATCAGGGCCCAGTTGTCTGACTCAGTACCGCCGGAGGTATAGTAGATCTCCTTTTCCGGTACCTT